>JACQQZ010000144.1 GCA_016206755.1 Candidatus Omnitrophota bacterium | reverse complement strand
CCTTGATCCGGTCTCCGACCAACTGCAGCGCGTCCTTATCCGCTGTGACCAGATACGTGTCAAATCCTCCGGATTCCGCCTTGCGCGCAAGCGTTCCCAAAACATCATCGGCTTCAAAACCGGGGCATTCAAAAATCGGGATTTGGTACGCCGCCAAAAGCTCCCGGATCATCGGCAGCTGCCCCACCAACGATTCCGGCATCGGTTTGCGGCGGATTTTATACCCCTCGTACTGCTCGTGCCGAAACGTGGGGCCCTTCATGTCAAACGCCACCGCCATGTAATCCGGGGATTCCACTTCGATCAGCTTGCGCAGCATCATGAGAAATCCGTAGACAGCGTTGGTCGGCAGCCCCTGCGACGTGCTCAGATCACGAATCGCATAGAAGGCCCGGTAACCATAGGAATTGCCGTCGATTAAGAACAGGCGTTTGTTGTATGAGCTCATCCCGAAACCGCATTTCTACTGCACGCGCACTCCTTGGCCTGCGCCTTTACGGCACTCGGCTTGCGTACCGAGGATCCCGGTACGCGGCGCCCTGTGCCGCTTCGGCTCGGCACAAGGATTGTGCGTTCGCGACGAAATGGGGTTTCGGGATGAGCTCGGGTCACACAGAGTGGGTGTCGATGCCTTGCAGTGTTCCGGTTTGGGCTTACCTTTTACTTTTATTTTTGGCTATTTTTTGGCTTTTATGATTCGCCGCGGGTTTGAGCCGATTGGGCATCGCGCAGATATTGTTCGGTCTCGCGATTGCCTGGGTCCATGCCCAGTGCGCGCTGAAATTGCTCAATGGCCTGAGGATATTGTTTCTGCCGATACAAAATCAACCCGCGCTGGTTGAGCTCACGGACCATCAAATCCCGCGTCCGCTCCCGCTCCCGGGCCAGTTGTTCTGCCAAGGCCTGCGCTTCTTTAGAATTTTTGATGGGGGCGACGGGGGAAGTCCGAATCTCCCGCACCAGGGGCTTGACGATCGGAGCCGGTGCCGGTGTTGCTACGACGCGGGCAGCGGGAGCCGGCGTTGATGAGACGCGAACAGCCGGTGCCGGCGCAACGCGGGCGGGAACCGGCGCCGGAGCAGGCGGTGCCCCGGAAGGCCTGGTGCGGCTTCCTTCCGCCGCAGCCGGCGCGACAGGGCGAACCGGAGCAGCCGGAACAACCGGCGGCGCAACCACAGGCCTGGGAACGGCCGGGGGTGGTGTAACCGCTTTGGGCGCCAAAGCTCCAGAGACAGGCGGAGAAACCGGTTTGGGTGTAATCACAGTTTGCTGAGGAACAGCCGCGGGTCGACGCACGATAGGAACAACGGGCGCCGGAATCGCCGCAGGGGCAGCTCCAGATGCTTTGCGCTTCAGCGCATCCGCTTCCTTTTGCATCGCAATCGATCTGGCAATGTGCTGGGCAGCTTGAATTTGCTGCTCTTGGGCTGATTTTTCGATGGCCTCAGACCGCTTCAACAAACGCTGGACTTCTTGTTGTTGACGCTCCTGTCTACGGCGGTCTTGTTCCCCTTTCTGTTTGCGGCGCTTTCCTTCATCAAACGACGCTTTCACGGCTGCTTTGGGAGCTGCTGGAGCGGCTGCTTTTGGGGTTGCTGGAGCGGCTGCTTTAACAGTTCCCTTGGATTTTTCGGATTTTTCAGATTTTCTGGGCGCCACGTTGCTGGTGGGACGCTTGACTTCCGCATCGTCCTCGTGCGAAATAATGCCCGCCGGCGCGGCCGGTTTCAACCGCTTTCGAGCCAGATCCAAACCTTCGCGCGCGCCGCGGTGATTGGGGTCGATGTCCAATGCTTGCAAAAATGCCGCCTCGGCTTCCGCCCAGCGCTTGCGCTCCACAAAAAAGACCCCTTCTTCATACCGCAACGCCGCTTCGCCGCGCTCCCTGGCTGCAACCACCTCGCCGGTCCGGGGAACTTCCAGCTTGTACTTCACCAAACTTTCACGGGCGCGCGCAACCCAGGGATCCGATGCAGGTCCAATGCTCACGCGCTGCTGCCAATGCGGGGCGGCCAAGGCAATTTTGCCCTGCACTTCATAGAGCAGCGCCAGGTTGCTGTGGGCGCCGGAGTGATGATTTTCAATTTGGATGGCTCTGAGATATTCCGACTCTGCGTTTTGGAGCTGCCCTTTGGCTTCATACATAACGCCGAGGTCGTTGTGGACATCGGCATCCTCAGGAAAAATCTGGGCGGAACGCTGATAGGCATGAATGGCCTGATCAATTTGACCGGCGCCCTGGTAGCGGCGTCCTTCTTCCCGGTAATAGGCGGCTTCTTCAATCATCACCGGACTGGCGTACGAAGCTCCGGAAAAAAAGAAAGGGGCCATTCCGGCAATGAAGGAGCAGAAGACCGCGGTGCCAATCCTTCTTTTTAAGCTCATTGTTTGAGTGGAGATTGTATGAACTCTTGGGCGAGAT
>JACQQZ010000145.1 GCA_016206755.1 Candidatus Omnitrophota bacterium | reverse complement strand
GTTCTCGGGTTTACTCGGCTCGGCGTAAAGGTCCTTCCTTAGGAGGCCACGTTGGATCTTGACAACGCGGTCATCCATGTGAGTATACCCAACGCCGGTAATTCTGGAGCTAAATTAACTGGCTTATCTTCTTGATTAACTTTTGGAGGGACGGGGTTTCAGGCGGGACATCCTGCCCTTGATTTCCTTCTCAAATCCTTCTTCTGTCGGCTCGTAATACCGGCGGTCTTCCGGCAAATAGGATTGCTCGACGTGATGGCCCGGATAATTGTGGGCGTATTTGTAACCTTCGCCGTGCTCAAGTTTTTTTGCCCCCGGGTAATGCGCGTCTTTGAGATGCTGCGGAACTTCCAACGTCTTGCCCTGCTGAATGTCTTCGGCGGCTTTTTCAAGCCCCATGTAAGCGGCATTGGATTTGGGGGCGCATGCGACGTAAGCGGTCGCAAGTGCTAGAGGAATCCGGCATTCCGGCAGGCCAATGAATTCCACGGACTGGGCCGCGGCCATGGAGACAACCAGCGCTTGCGGGTCGGCATTGCCGACGTCTTCGGCCGCGCAAATGACCAGGCGCCGCGCGATAAATCTCGGGTCTTCTCCTGCATAAATCATTTTGGCCAGCCAATAGAGGGCGGCGTCCGGGTCGGAACCGCGCATCGCTTTGATGTAAGCGGAGATGGTGTCGTAGTGGGCGTCTTCGTCGCGGTCATAGACGACTGCTTTTTTCTGGACCGATTCCTCCATCGCCGCCTTGGAAATCTGAATTTTTCCGCCGGGGCCGGCCGGTGTCGTGAGTGCTGCCACTTCCAAGCCGTTTAAGGCGCGCCGCGCATCGCCGTCGGAAATCTCGATGAGGAAATTCAAGGCGGCCGGTTCGACGGCCAGGGCGATTTCTCCAAGACCGCGTTCGCGGTCCGTGATGGCCCGCTGCAAAATAGCCCTGATCTCCTCCGAAGAAAGCGGCTTGAACTCTACGACCAGAGAGCGGGACAACAGAGGCGAGACGAGCGAGAAAAATGGATTGTGCGTCGTCGCCCCGAGAAGAATCACCACGCCCTCTTCCACTTCCGGCATCAAGACATCCTGCTGCGCCTTGTTGAAGCGATGGATTTCGTCGATGAAGAGGAGCGTTCGTTTGGCCAAGGTGCGGCGGCGCAACCGCGCGGCTTCGATGATGCGGCGGACCTCTTCGACGTTGGATGTCACCGCATTGACCCGTTCGAAGTGCGCCTGAGTGCGGGCCGCGACCAAACCGGCCAGGGCAGTCTTACCGGTCCCGGGGGGGCCGTAGAGAATCAGAGAGGCCAGGCGGTCCGCTTTGAGGGCCCGGCGCAGAAGCTTGCCTTCCCCCAAAAGATGCTGCTGGCCTACGAATTCTTCGAGAGTCCTTGGGCGCATGCGCGCCGCCAGAGGCCGCGTTTTGGGATCAACCGCGGTTTCAGGGAAAAGATTGAGGCGACCTGCAGATTCCCCAGATGGGGTGGTGCGTCGCCGGCTTGCCATAAAAAAGCCCCGCCAACATACCGTGGCACATCCTTATTCCTGAACCTATCACCTCAACACAGTGGGCGCCCGCTCGCCGGCTTCATGCGTCCCTCCCAGGAAACGGGCGGGCCTGCCATCCGCCGGAGAAACCAAGCCCCCTTAGGTCTATTTTGTTGGTTCAGAATACGGAGGTGCAGCACGCGCACCAGCAGGGCTGGGATGATTATACACCTGGAGGAATTTGTTCAAGGAAAAAATGATCATGCCGCCTGCTCCAAGCCGGCCTGGGAAACGAACTGGGACACCCATTCTTCGGAGGCAAATTGCTCGGGGACGCCAAGGGTGATGAGCATTTGCCGAACGGTCGCCTCCAGCCGACCTGGCGGCTGCGTATCAAACTCGATGTTGTTTTGAGAAAGCAGGAGGGAAAATCGTTCGGCCGCGGGGTCTTGCGAAGGATCGGCGTACAGCTTGACGGCTGCTCCGGTCGACCGTATATTTCGGACAACATCTTCCATCCAATCTGACGCGGCCTGGGCAGGCAGAAGAACGATCCGCTCTCCCAGCGCCGTCGAATGCATCTCTTCGATCATTCGCGCCAACCCGGGATCCCGCCGCATCAGATCAGATCCAACAACGACCCACCCGCCTTCCTCCTGTCGCCAATGCGAGAAGAATTGCGCCGGCGGCCGCCCCGGCGGGAACAGGAAATAGATATTTTGATCCACGGATTGAAATCCAAGTTTCGTCATCATCGTCCCGCTGGCTCCGGTCCTGGAGGCATCGACAGCTTCGATCCACAACGGGACGCCGTCTTGTGAAATCTCTCGAATAACGGCCTCCATCAGACTGGCGGCGATGCCGCGCCGGCGGTATCCTTCGGAAACAAAAAGCTGATCAATCGAAGCGTACCGCCCGGCATTGTCGGGCAGCGTCTCGACGTTGGCAAGAACGTACCCGGCGGCCAGCCCCCCCACGCGGGCCACGAGCAATATCCCCTTTGCTTCTCCTTTGACAACAGCGCTGAGCCGCGTCTTTTCTTCGGCGTCCAATTCCTGCACCGCCGGATTGGTTGGATCCGCGACGGTTTCTTTGGAAAACAGGTCGAACAAGGAAAGGATTTCCTGTTCGGAGGCGGCATCGGCATCTGCTGGCGCAATGGAAACCTCCTCCAGACCTGCCAGGCCTGCAAAAGCATCGTTGAGGAAAATAACGTCGGCCGAAGCCCATTCGATAAGGGCACGATCGGCAGCAGGAAATTGAATAGGGCTGGCGGATTGGGTATTCCAAAGAGCCGCAATCCTCTCGCTTGTCCAACCACGCTTCTCAAAATCCTCGCGAAAAGATGTTTCGAGTTGTGGGGGCATTTCGGGAAATTCCCGCAGCCCATCTTCCAGGAATTTTTTCAGCAGTCTTTCTGAAGGGGGGCCCTTGCTCAAATATCCGGGGTCGATGATGAGCACGGTGGGCGGCTGGTCATCGTTCATCACTCCGTAGTTGGTCAACGCGCCGTCTTGCTCGTAAACTCCCCGCGCAAATCCTTGCTGGATGTGATCTAAAGTGGCGGCCCAAAGCTCTTGCGCAGCAGCAGAATTTCCTTCTCGAATAAGCGTTTCCAGCCGCGCCTTTACATCAGATTCGGCGCGTTGCTGAACAATCAGATAAGGAACGTTTTGAATTCCTTGTACTGTATACATTCGAAATGGAGCAACGATGCCGCCGCCCCGATCGCTGGCTTTTTGATAGGATTCCCGATGGACCTCTCTCAAATGAATAATCCGCGTAAGAATAGCGGGGATCTTGTAAAGCTTCCAAAGCGCTTCCAGCAATGGCAAGGATCGGGTTCGACGAACCGATTTTGACAGCGACTTGGCAGAGGTCTTGGGCGATTTGACGAGAATATCTTCGCGTCCAGGAAAACGGTACACTTGCATCGCCCATCCTCCCATGATG
>JACQQZ010000141.1 GCA_016206755.1 Candidatus Omnitrophota bacterium | reverse complement strand
GTGGAGAAGCGCGCCGTGCGTGATTCTGCGCTGCACGCCGGAGCCCGCGAAGTTTATCTCGTCGAAGAGCCGGTGGCAGCCGCCATCGGCGTCGGCCTTCCCATCCAAGAGCCCGCGGGCAATATGATCGTTGACATCGGCGGCGGCACAACTGAAATAGCGGTCATCTCTTTGTCGGACACTGTTTTTTCCAAATCAATCCGCATCGGCGGAGATGAGCTGGACGACGCCATCATTCAACATCTGAAGAAAACGTACAACCTGATGATCGGTGAGCGGACGGCCGAGGAAATCAAAGTCAAAATCGGTTCCGCCTATCCTCTGGACCAGGAATTGACGATGGAAGTCCGCGGGCGGGATCTGGTGGCCGGCTTGCCGAAGATGGTGACGATCTCTTCTGAAGAAGTCCGGGAAGCCCTCGCGGAGCCGATGGCTCAAATTGTTGAAGCGGTCCGTTTGACTTTGGAGAAGACCCCGCCGGAGCTCTCTGCGGATTTGATCGAGCGCGGGATTGTTTTGGCCGGCGGCGGCAGTCTGTTGAAAGGCGTCGACAAGCTGTTGGCGGAAGAAACGGGTCTTCCGGTTCATCAGGCGGATGACCCGATTACCGCCGTGGCGCTGGGGACCGGAATCGTCTTGAGTGAAATGAAGTATCTGCGTGATGTCACGGTCCGATCCAACGTCCGTACCCACAGCGAATCGTAAAACCTAGGTACCATTTCCAACGGTGCCAGGTTCAAGGCTTAACCCGGCACTTTTGGAAATGGTACCGCTGTCCGCACGCCTGAAGAGGTTTTGAGTGCCGCGCACTCGGTCCTACGCCCTCGCTGGAACTGTCCTTCTGTTGTTGTCCGCTTGGCCGCTGTTCCATCCAGGGCAATGGATCCGCCGGTTGCGAATCCAAACCCTCTCTTGGGGCCAAGCGCCTCTGACCGCCGTTCGAGGTCTCATTCAACTGCCTTCCGGCATCATTCAAGCCCCCGCGCTTCGCCGGGAGCGAGACCGCTTGCGCGCCGAGCTGAAAACGGTTCAGCGGGAATCGATCAAGATTGAAGAGCTCACCCGTGAAAATGTCCGCTTGGAAAAACTCCTTCAGCTCAAAAACCAATACGAGCCGCCGATGGCGGCCGCCCGTGTCATCGGCCGCGAAGGCGCCCCATGGTTTCGCACGCTTCTGGTCAGCGCGGGCCAGCGTTCCAATCTCAGAGAAGGAAACGCCGTTTTGGCCGAAGGGGGATTGGTCGGCGAACTTTTTGAAGTCGGCCCCGATCTATCACGGGTGCTGTTGATTTCGGATGCCCGATTTCGCGCCGCGGCGCTTGTGCAGCGCAGCCGCGCCCAAGGCATGGTCTTGGGATCGGTGCAAGGCCGCTGCTATCTTGCCTACATCACTTCCCAGGATGCGGTTGCACCCGGAGACATCGTCGTCACTTCCGGGATCGGTGCAACGCTTCCCAAGGGCTTGCTCATCGGCACGGTGGTTCGAGTGGACAAAGACCCCAGCGGACTTTATTTTCAAGCTCTCCTGAAGCCCGCAGTGGATCCGGCGCGGCTCGAAGAGGTCCTCTGCCTTCCATGATCCGAAAACTTCTCTTCCTTGCGCTGCTCGGAGTAATCAGCTTGGCAACCCTCTGGAGGTTTCCGGAATTTCCGGGACCGTTCGGGATCCCCGACGGATTTCTCCTGGTTCTGCTGGCCTGGGCATTTTCTCAAAACCGCCCTTTGCCTGCTTCGCAGCCCCTGGGCTTCGGAGCTTCTTTGGGATTGCTCAAAGATTTGACGGGAACCGGACTGTTTGGAGGGTGGATGGTTGCTCTTGCTTTCGTCACATGGTTGGCGTTGCAAGGGACGCGCACCTTGGAGTGCGATCATCCGTTGGCTCAACTGTTGTGGGTGACCCTTTTTGCCATGGCTGCAACAGGAATTCAGATGCTTCTTTTGGGAATGTCCGACGGCCGTCTGGCTTGGGGGGCCCTGTTCGGTTATCATTGGATCCCTTCTTCTCTCTTGACGGGACTGTTCAGTCTGGCTGCGTTCCCTCTCATCAAATCTGTTTTGGGAACTCCCCGTGCGCCTGGCCTGGCTTGAACGGGTTTTCTTTTTCGCCCTGATCGCGTTGATCGCAGCTTTGGCCGCGATGCAGCTGGTGTGGGGACCCGGATTTAGGCGCGCGGCGGAACGCAATCGCGTTCGCCTGATACCGATGCCCGCCGTGCGCGGCAGCATCCTTGACCGGAATGGCGCGCCTCTGGCTGAGGACCGTTTAAGTTTCAGCGTGGCCGTTGTTCCCCAGGAAGTGCGCGATCCGGATCAAGTCCTCGAGAAGCTGGCCGCCGAGATTGGAAGATCTCCCGAACAACTCAAGCGGACTTTCCGAAAAGGAGTCGGCGCGCCGTTTGCGCCTGTGGTCGTTGCGCGCGACGTTGACCGCAAAGCGGCTTTTATGTTGGAAGAAGGTCGCAACGATCTTCCCGGGGTGATTGTCCTGCCGGCCCCTCAGCGCAGTTACGCACTGGGCAAAGCCTCCGGCGCCGTTTTGGGATATTTGGGATTGGTCACCTCGCGCGAGCTGCAGTCGCTTCAGTCTTATGGCTACACCGTCAAAGATTGGGTGGGCAAGGGAGGCATCGAGCAGTTGTACGACGCCGCGCTGCGCGGAACCGACGGCGGCGTCCAAGTGGAAGTCGACCACAGGGGACGGCTCATCCGGCAGCTGGGTTTGAAAATACCGGTGCGCGGAAAAGACATCCGCGTGACGTTGGACGCCGGGTTGCAGCAAGTTTGCTACAGTGCGTTGCAAGGCCGCCGGGGCGCTGTTGCCGTCATGTCGCTGGCTTCAGGAGATCTGTTGGCGGCGGTCAGCAGTCCCGGTTTTGATCCGGCCGCTTTTGTCGACCCGGACCGGGAGGACGAAGTCAGCGGCGCTTTGACCGATGAGAACCGCCCGTTGTTTAACCGCGTGGTCGCCGCCGCCGTGCCGCCGGGATCGGTGTTTAAGATCGTAACGGCTTATGCCGGTTTTGTCGCGGGGAAACCGCCGGCCGATGTGGTTTACGATTGTCCCGGTTTTTTTCGGATGGGCCAAGCCACTTTCAGATGTTGGTATGCCCCTGGGCATGGTCCCCAGGATTTGATTCAGGCGCTGACTCATTCCTGCAACGTTTTCTTCTGGAATTGGGGATTGGCGGCGGGGCCCGAGACCATCGCCTCCACCGCGCGTCTTTTTGGATACGGCAGCTTAAGCGCGGTGGATCTGCCGGGGGAAGCGGCCGGTTTTATCCCCGACCCCAAGTGGAAACGAGCGCGATTTCATGAGGCCTGGTTTAAAGGAGAAACCGCCAATCTGGCAATCGGTCAAGGTTATTTGCTGGTCACCCCCCTTCAGGTTCTGCGCATGGCCGCCGGGGTGGCCACCGGTGGAAAAATTCCTCAACCGCATCTCCTCAAAGCCATCGCTCGGCAAGGGGTGGGAATTCCGCCGGTTGGGACAACGGCTTTGAATCCACAGGCGCTTCGAAAAATTCGCGCGGGGATGGAAGCGGCCATCGCATCAGAATCCGGCACGGGCCGGTTGGCGGCGACGCCCGGGCTTTCCATCGCCGGAAAAACAGGGACGGCCCAGGCGGGAAAAGGTTTATCGCATGCGTGGTTTTGCGGATATGCCCCCGTGGAACAGCCGGCTTGGGCTGTTGTCGTTTTTGTGGAGCATGGCGGAAAGGGCGGAGAGGTCGCCGCCGCCATGGCCGGTGAAATTTTTCGAGCGCTTCGATCTTCGGAACTTCTCAAGTGACATCGCGGCAGTTGTGGAGAGGCGTGGACCGTCCGTTGTTGTGGACGTTGATCGCTTTGGTGGTCATCGGTTTGGCGGCGCTGTACAGCGCTTCGTACCAGCGGGCGCTGGCGACGGACACCTCTTTCATCGGAAAGCAAGTGGTGTGGCTGATGTTCGGCCTATCTGTCGCCCTCTTGCTGATGACCGTGGATTACCATCGATGGTTGGAAGGGGCCTATCTCCTCTACGGATTGAATCTTCTTCTGCTGGTTCTTGTTTTGGTGATCGGCCAGACGCGAGGGGGCGCGCAGCGATGGCTGGCCTTTGGACCGGTCACCTTTCAACCCTCGGAGCTGGCCAAGATATCAACCGTGCTGGTGCTGGCGCGTTACTTGGCGGAACACCGGGAGGGCCCGCGCGGATGGAGATCCTTGGGTGTTCCTCTGCTGCTGGTCGGCTTGCCGATGGCGTTGATTTTAAAAGAGCCCAATTTAGGAACGGCCAGCCTGTTCTTGCCCATGGCGGCGGCCATGCTCTTTGTTTGGGGAATCCCCTCTCGAATTTTCGGGATCCTCTTCGCCGCTTTCCTCATCCTCAGTCCGCTGGGTTGGCAATTGCTGCAGGATTATCAGCGTTCCCGCTTATTGGTTTTCGTGAATCCGAACCTCGATCCGCTGGGGGCAGGGTACACGGTTTTGCAATCGCGCATTGCCGTTGGGTCAGGGCTCCTGTGGGGGCGCGGGTGGTTTGCCGGAACCCAGAATCAGCTCAATTTCCTGCCGGAACGCCACACCGATTTCATCTTTTCCGTGATTGGAGAAGAAACCGGCTTCCTCGGGGCCGCCGGTCTTTTGCTGTTGTACGCCTTCCTGCTGCATCGAAGTTTTCGCATCGCGGCTGAAAGCCGGGATCCGTTCGGATCTCTTTTGGTGACAGGGCTAACGACCATGATCGGTTGTCATGTGCTGATCAACGTGGCGATGACGCTGGGCGTCGCACCCGTGGTCGGTTTGCCGCTGCCTTTTATCAGCTACGGAGGTTCCTGGCTGCTGAGCTGTCTGGCGGCCATGGGCATCATCTTTTCCGTTGGAATGCGCCGCCCCGGTTTTGGCTGACCGGGAGGCCGGAGTTGTTCATTTGACATTTTTGCTACGAGCCAAGTATACTTGGGTTGGGATTCGACCATCGTAAGGGAGGAATCAAATCAACGCGGCTCGGCAAGCACAGTCGCCAGTCAAGCGTTCGTGGAAAGAGCGGCTTTCCTTATTTCCGCAGGGCATACGGCATAAGTTTCTGATCGCCGTATGCTTGATGACGGTCATCCCGCTGCTGGTCCTGCTCTACGTCACGACTGCTTTCATTCCCCTCAACGGCAAGAGCTTTTTTGGGGACTTCGGCCTCCTCATTGGAATCAGCGCGCTCATCTCCGGGCTCGGCTTTATCGTCGCCCGGGACATCATTCTTCCGACCCTGACGATGGTTCATCAGGCCAAGCGTTTGGCTCAGGGCGTTCCGCTGGAGAATCTCCTCACGCTCGATCGCGAAGATGAGATCGGAGAGCTCGGTTCCTCCTTGGGCCGCATCAATCAGCGGATCATCGATCACATGACCCAGCTGCGATGGTATGGCGATGAGGTCAAACAATTGAACACGGAGATCCATCAGCGCATCCTGGCGCTCTCCAACCTTTTGCAAGTCAGCAACCTGATTTCCCAAGGGGCCAGTTTGGATGAGGTGCTGGCCTGCGTGATGGAAAAGTTGACGCAATTGGAAGATGCCGACCTGTATGCCCTGATGGTTCCCATGGGCGAAGCGCAGGGCGGTTTCCGTCTCCAAGCCGCGCATGGAACCAATCCGCAAAGCGTTGCGGCGCTCAGAGGCACGACCATGGTTTCTGTTTGGCTGACCCAGTTGGCCAGGGACAACCAGACCTGGTCGATTGTGGATGCCCAGCATGGTTCGGTTCCGGACCGCAAGGAGCTGCGCCGGTTGTATGGATTGGAAAACGCCATGGTGATTCCCGTCACGGCCCATGGCCGAACGCTGGCCTTGCTGGTCGCCGGCAACAACCGGCCGGAATTCAACTACAACTCCGAATCGATTGAAACGTTGCGCGTCTTCGCCAAGCAAGTGGCCATTGCCGTGGAGAATGATTTTCTGACCAAACGAACCAAGGCGTTGACTGTCACGGATGATTTGACCGGTCTTTACAATGAAGGATACATCCGCGTTCGCCTGGAAGAAGAAGTGCACCGGGCCGGATTGTTCCACCATCCCTGTTCCTACGTTTTGCTGGACGTTGACGGTTTTTCAAAGATCCAACAAACCTGCGGCGTTCTGGCTTCCGAACACATCCTCAAAGAATTCTCCCGATTGCTGCTCAAGCACGTCAGCGCCGTGGACAAAGTCGCCCGGCTGGGCGGCGACCGGTTTGCGCTGGTGCTGCCGGAACGAACCAAACGGGAAGCCATTGCATTGGCTGAGCAAATACGGAAAGATGTGGGAGTTTTTATCCGGTCTCCCCTGACCGAGCCCGAATCGATGCCGCTGACCGTTTCCTGCGGGGTCAGCGAGAATCCTTTGGACGGCGCGACGGCTCAAGAACTTTTCGAAAAAGCTTCCGAGTCGCTCAAATTGGCCAAACAACAAGGCAAAAACCGTATCGTGGCGCCGTAACAAAGAGGGGCTTAAGCCATGCAGACTGCAGTGGGAAAAGTGCAAATGGATCAGCTGCTTCGAATGATGGTGGAACGCAACGCCTCCGACCTCCACATCAGCGCCGGTTCGCCGCCCTGCGTCCGCGTGGATGAACTTTTAATACCGGAGGGGGCGCCTCTGACTCCGGAAGACAGCCAGCGTTTGGCCTACGGGCTGCTCACCCCGCAGCAGATCGAAGCATTCGAGCGGGAAAAAGAGCTGGACATGTCCTTTACGTTTGAAAATCTTGGCCGCTTCCGCGTCAATGTGTTTTATCAGCGCGGCACGGTCAGTCTGGCCATTCGTCTTCTGCCTTTTGCCGTCCGGACGTTCTCGGATTTGGGGCTTCCGGAAAAGGTCATGAACGATCTTTGCCACCGGCCCAAAGGACTCGTGCTGTTGACGGGCGCCACCGGATCCGGCAAGTCCACCACGTTGGCCGCCATGGTCGAGTGGGTCAATCGGGCGCGGCAATGCCACATTGTGACCATTGAAGATCCCGTGGAATACGTGCACGTCAATGCCAAATCCATCATCGATCAGCGCGAAATCGGCACGGACACCTACTCTTTTTCCAACGCGCTCAAGTACGTCTTGCGTCAAGATCCCAACGTCATTCTGATCGGCGAGATGCGGGATCTGGAGACCATCGAAGCGGCTTTGACGATCGCCGAAACAGGCCACTTGGTGTTCGCCACGCTGCACACCTCAGACGCGGTTCAGACCATCAACCGCATCGTGGACGTTTTCCCGGCCCATCAGCAGCAGCAGGTCCGTGTCCAGTTGTCCTTTGTGCTGCTGGGGGTTTTGGCGCAGCAGCTGATTCCCAAGACGGGCGG
>JACQQZ010000142.1 GCA_016206755.1 Candidatus Omnitrophota bacterium | reverse complement strand
CCGCTCGGTGATGAGCTGCTTGATGATGTTGACGAGACCCCGGTCCTCATGGGTCCCGCTTTCTCCCCCACCCCCGCCGCCTGACCCTACCCCTGACCCGCCGCCCTGACTGCCGGCAGCTCCTCCTCCGGAACTGCTTGTTCCGGAAAAAGCGGTTTGAATCAAGCTCCCGGTGGCGCCGAATTTGCTTGCGGCTTCACTGACGGTCGGGAGGACTCGGGCGAATTTTAAGGGATAAACTTTGGTGACCAGCTTGATGGAACGGCCGCCCGAATCGGTCACAATGAACACGTCGCTTCCTTCCATCGGATGGAAGGTGAGGTTGTTGGCATCCAGCAAGCTGCGAATGGCGGTTTGAAGCGGAACGCGATCCATGTAAACGGTCACGCGCTTGTCTCGCACCGCCTGCGCGGCGACAAAGTTAAGCCCGGCTTGCTGCGACAAGAGCTTGAGAACATCTTCCAGTGCCGCATCCACCAGATCCATCGAGACTGCTCCCTGGGCGGTCTTGGTGACGCGCGGCTGGGTTCCACGCGAAGCGACGGCGCGGACGTCCCCCGGCCGTTGAGCGGCGGAATCAAAATTTTCTTCTTGAGACCACGTCAGAGTGGTTTGCGTTAGGCCAAAAGCGGCGCAGAGCACGATGGTGGCTGGTACCCCCAACAGGAAATTCTCCATGGGTTTGCTGAAGCGATTTTGGAGCGAGACAAGGAACGAGGAGCGATGCGTGCCCTCTGCGGCACGTGAGCGACGAGTGACGCAGTCGCAGCCCAAAAGGGCTTCAGCCCTTCGGGGAAGCCGATCCGCGGGCCATTTCTTCGTCGCTCCTCCTTGCCGTACCGCAGAGGGTACGCCGGCGTCGTCGCGCCTTGAGCTGGCCGCGCGGGTGGACTTCCAAACCCGCGGAGAATTTCCTGTTGGGGGCACTAAGATCATCCGGCCCGTGGCGGTTTTCGGCGCGCCACAGCAGCGACCGATGCCACGAACAATCCCTCCAGCACGAGGTAAATCAAAAGCAGCGGCGGTAGAGGCCGCGTGGCGTGTCCGCCGGCGTAGCTGTGAAGCCCGACCAAAAAATAATTCACGCCGTAATAGGTCATCAGCAAGAGAAGGAATCCCCCGATCGTCGCCACAGGAAAACCGATCCCGCGGATCCAACCGGCATAACGTCCATGCAGCACGGCGACATACCACAAGAGTGTAATCAGCGCCCAGGTCTCTTTCGGATCCCATCCCCAGTAGCGCCCCCAAGAGGCGTTGGCCCAAAGCGCCCCGAGCATAATTCCGGCCGCCAGCAGAATGACGGCGACCTGGATCACGCGGTACATCAGTTGATAAACTTGCGCCAGCGCGCCGCCCGGACGGCCCGCCAAAAACATCCCGCAGGCCAAATGCGCCACGCCGGCGGCCAAAGCCAAGGCGCCGTAGCTGGCGACGATGGTCAACACATGGATGGTCAGCCACAAGCTGCTGCGCAACACCGCCACAATCGGATTGATCCCCGGCTCAAACGGCAGCTGGTCCGCCAAAAGCAGCGTGATCATTCCCATCACCGAGGCAGCCAAGACAACGTAACCGCGCTTCGAAGAACGCTCTAAAATTCCCGCCAGGGCCGCCATGACCACCACCAGCCAGAGCATTGATTCGTAGAGATTGGTCACGGGGGGGCGGCCGGCCAAAACGATGCGAACGATGAGGCCGCCCACATTGAAAAGAAGCGTCCCGCCAAAAAGCGCCAGACCGGCGCGCTGCAATTTTTTGAAACGAAATCCAAGCGCCAATAAAATCGACGCCAGTCCGTAACCGATCCAACCCCAGCGAAATGGATGAATCTGATTGTACAAAACTTCCAAATTCATGCGCCAAGAAGGAGGATCGGCTTGGATCAGAGCTTCGGCGGCAGCCGCAAAAGCGGCGTTGTCTCGGCGGCGGATGGCATCCAACAACCGGTTCCAGGATTCGTGGTCTGGTCCGGGCGCCGACCAAACCTCGCCTTCCGATGCGGGTACGATCTGAAACGCTTCGCGGGTCGTCAGATCGTGGAACGCCACCAGGCGCAAATAAAGATCGTTGGTTTCTTTCTCGAGAGAAGTCAGCGGATCACCGCGCCGCTGTTTTTCGACCAGCGGCGGCAAAAGCGGCATGAGCTTGCGTTCTTGAAAAATTTTCGCGTAGGAGTGATGCGTCGCATCGGGATCCATCTCGAGCCGCCGGCGCAACGGCCGGTACGGCACCGACAGCATCGGCTTCTCTTCCCAGGAAGCGGAATCGGCTGCAATCGAAAGAACGGTCTTGAGCGGATCTTCGCCTCCGTACCGCTCATCGCCGGTCAACATCCGCACCGTTTCCCGAGCAAATGTATCCAGCGGCTTGACGCGTCCGTTCGACTGGACCGGCAGCCGCCGCAATTGCCCCCACGCATCCCCGGCAGCCATTGCTGGCCTCGCCTGAAAAGTAAGCGCCAAGAAAACCGCAATTCCTACGAGGAGTAATTTGAGAGATTCTAAGGCGTCGGAAAGTGAGAAGGTGGGATGATCAGGCATTCGGCGGCCCGAAGCGGGCACGGTGTCCAGCCGAAGGCAGCACGAGAGAACGCAAGCGGTACCATTTCCGGGAGTGCAAGGTTCGAGCGGGAACCTGGCACTCCCGGAAATGGTACCGCTGTTGACGCTGGGACCGAGGAGCGTGCCTGAGAGGCACACCCTCTCGCGCACAGACATTATGTTCATCGCTTTGGCTTCCAATAAAACATCATGATCAGCCCCGCGATCACCGTGAAAAACCCGGTGTAAACCAGCGGCACTCCGGGATCTTTTCGGACCGATAAAACGGTGGTCTCCACCGGCGTTTCACTGTAGCTGGCTTGAAAGAGCGTAAACCCGCGATGTTTCAGGGGATTGTTCATGTTGATCAGGCGCTTGAGCGTTATTCCCTGCGCGGCGTCCGTCAATTCCACGTCGCTTTCAAAGCTTGCGGCCATGGACGTCCCCGGATAATTCTTTTTCCGGAAGTCGATGAGCTT
>JACQQZ010000139.1 GCA_016206755.1 Candidatus Omnitrophota bacterium | reverse complement strand
TGCTGCGCAACGCGCTGGCGCAAATCTCGGCGCAATTGCACACGGCCCAAGCGCGCGCGGCGCGCTTGGAAACGGAACTTTCGCGCGTCGCCCAGGAGCGAAGCGTCCTTCAAGCTCAAACTCAGGAAATCGAGCAAGCTTTCAAAGCCGGCCGCGCCCGGGATTTGGAATTGTCCCGGTGCTTGAATGATCAGAAAATTGCTTTCGAAGAAGCCCGGATGCGCACGGAAGAATCGGACCGCGGTTTGCGTGAAGCCCAGCAAATTTTGGTGGTCTTGCAATCGCGTTATGAAATTTTGCAGGGATTGGCGGCTTCCCATGAGGGCTACTCCGCCGGAGTCCGTCATCTTCTCGAGAGCTTGCAGCAGGGGACGCTGGATCGGGCCGGAGTGACCGGCGTGCTGGCCCACCTGATTCGCGTAGAGCCGGGTTATGAAATGGCAGTCGAAGCGGCGCTCGGAGACTTGGCGCAAGCCGTCGTCGTCGAGAATTGGGAAACGGCTGCTCGCTGCCTGGATCATCTTCAGGCGGCCAACGCCGGGCGCGCGACGTTTCTTGTTTCTTCTGCGGCGGCTGCGGCAAATGGAAGCCGCACCATGACCCTCCGGCCTTCAACATCCGGCAATCAAAAAAATTCCGCCGAAGGTCCGCACGAGCCGGTTGCTTCCCAGGTCCACGTCGCAGCCGAACTTGAGTCCCTGGTTGATTCCTTGCTGGGACATGCTTATCTGGCCAGGGATCTGGGAACCGCGCTGGAATTAACGCAAACCGCCATTGTTCCGCTTTGTTTTGTGACCCCCCAGGGAGAGCGGGTGGAAGTTCCCTTGGTGACAGGAGGAGGATCGCTTTCGACCGACAACATGCTGGTGGGACGCCGGCAGCGGCTCGCCCAAGTTCAGGCGGATTTGGAAAATGTGCGGCAGCGTGTCGCTTCTGCGGAAAATCAAGAAACGACGGCGCGTTCGGCGCAGGATTCTTTAGAGGCCGCCTTGGACGGCTTGGAAAAGGAAGTCCAGGATCATCGTAAAATTCTGGCCCAGCATGAAACACAGCACGCTTCTTTGAGCGCACAGCTCAGGCAATTGACGGATGAAAATGCCGTGTTGGAATCGGAATTTTCTCTGGCGCGCCAACAGCACGATCAGGCGCGCGAGCAAGAGTCGCTTGCCGGCCGCGCGCTGGCCGAGGCCGAAGAGCAATCGGCCCAATGGCAGATGCAAATCACTCAAGCCCAGGAAACGCTGGCGCAGGCCTCCCGCGAACGCGAGGTTTACGTGGTGCAAGCGGCCCAGGTCCAGGCGCAGCTTTCCACGCTGGATGAAGTGCGTTCCAGCCGCGAGCAGTCGCTCAAGCTGATGGAACAATCGCTGGGGTCCATGCAGGATTCTATCCGGGCGCGCGAAGGGGAATTTGAAGCGCTCGTTTCTCGCGAGCAGGAGCTGACGGATCAGCGCGCCCAATTCGAGCGGGAAATCGCGGCCCGCGCTCAGGCGCAGTGTACGGACGAGCAAACGCTTGAGCAGGTCATTGGCGAAAGAAATGCGATGGCGCAATCGATCAGCGGAGAAGCTTCCGGGCTCCATGCCTTGGAGACCGAGCGAGATGCCGTCCGCCTCCAAAAACATGAAATCGAGCTCAACCTCAACCAGCTCAGCTACCAACGCCAAGCTTTGGCGGACCGGCTTTCCCAGGTCTATCAATTGGTTTTAGACCCGGCGGCGGGGTTTCCTCAAGACCCCCAAGATCAGGACTGGGAGAAACTGACGGCGGACTGCGACGTTTTAAGAAAGAGGATGGAAGGCATCGGTGCGGTCAGCATGTCTTCTCTGGATGAGAATCAAGAGCTTCAAGACCGGCTTCAATTTTTGACGCAGCAGCAGGCAGATTTGATGAAAGCCAAGGACGATCTCCACGAAGCGATCACCAAGATCAACCGGACCACCCGCGCGCAATTCAAGGAAACGTTTCAGAAAATCCAGCAGGAATTTCAGACGACGTTTAAGACGCTCTTTGGAGGCGGGGAAGCCCGCCTGGTGCTGATGGACGAAGAGGACATCTTGGAGAGCGGCATTGAAATCATCGCGCGTCCTCCGGGCAAGACCCTGCAGTCCATTTCGCTGCTCTCGGGCGGCGAGAAGGCGTTGACGAGCGTGGCGCTTCTTTTCTCGATCTTCCGGGTCAAGCCCAGCCCGTTTTGTCTTTTGGATGAGATTGACGCGCCGTTGGACGAGGCCAATGTCGACCGGTTTACCAAAGCGCTGAAGGAGTTTTTGAAAGATTCGCAATTCATCATCATCACGCACAACAAGAAGACCATTGTGATGGCCGATGTGATGTATGGCATCACGATGGAAGAGCACGGCGTCTCGAAAATCGTCTCCGTCAAATTCCAGGATCGCAGCGTTTCCTCTCAGACAGCGCCCGCCGCCCTATCCGATCTTTCGCAGGCCGCCGCAGCAGAACCAGCAGCCCCACCAGCGCCATAAACAGCAGTCCGTAGGCCACTGCCCAAGGAATCACCGTTCCTCGAATCTGTCTTTGGGATGGGACATTCGGGGCTTCGTAAGCATACGCCAACGGCGTTTCCAGCAGAAGTTTCCAATTGTATTGCCGCGCGAGTTCTTGCACCATCCGATTGTTTTCAGGGTCCAATGGAGAGGGAATTTTAAACCAGAGGATTCTGCGGGCATGGGCGATGGAGGCCGAAGCGGAAGGCCGGCCCGCTTCCAAAACCATGGAGTTGGTCGTCGACAGGCCGGTCAGGACGGAAAACAATCCCCCCATGTAAGGATAGTTGCAGTACAGAAGATCGTCCGGCTGCGCCCCGGTTTTTAACGCTTTCGCCAAAGGGGAGAAACCGGCCTCATCGTACAAAGACTCAAAATGTCCGCGGTCCAGAGCCAGACCTTGCCAAGCCAATGAAAGACCGCTCTGGGATTGCACCAGGGAGAGCTTGAGGGCGGGCTCGGTTTTCACAGTCAGCACCGGAGCGACGACCATCATGCCGGCGATGATGGCCAATGTCAGCCACCGCAAACGCCCGTAACATTTTTCGAGGGTCAGCGCGGCAAAAATGGCCAACGGCAGAAGTCCTTGCGCGGACGCAACGCGGTACGGATAGAGAAAAAGCCAAGGCAGCGTTGCAATCATCAAAGCCAGCGGGAATCGGTAAGCCGGATGGGATCGGGATCGAAACGCCCAGATCGCTCCAATGAACCCGAGGGCGACCAAAAGAATCGGGATGTCGAGAGAATTTGCCTCCGGTTGGCGGGTCCACTGGAAACTTTCCAGATGGTAAAAGAGATGCAGCCACCACGGCAGCGCCAGCAGGGCACCGAGAGCCGCCGCACCACCGAGAACCCCGCGTTTTTCTTCGTCCAACGCCCCCCAAAAAAGAAGCGCCAGTAAAGCAATCCAGGCCAGGGCAGGGTGGAGATAGGCCGTCAATCCCAAACAGAATCCCGCCGCTCCAAAATTACGATTTTCGACGCAGATCCAAACGGCAAGGACACCGGCGAGTGCGAACGTTGCAGTCGGATGGATCAAGGTAGAAAGATAAAGATTGGGAGAGGCCAAGGCGGCTGCGACAAAAAAGAACGCCCCTCTGCCCCCGCTGATTTTCCAACCAACCCCAGCCATCGCAACGAGCAAAAGAACGATGGCGGCAACGCTCCACAGACGTGCGACGGTGATCGGATTTCCAACGAGAAAATAGGCCGGCATCCAAAGGAGATGGAAGAGGGGAGGGTAAAGATGGGGCCGGCCCTGGGGAGCCGCTTCCCAAAAAGCGTGCAGCGCAACGCCGCCGGCTTGGCGAAACCCTTGCATCACCGCCAAGTGATAGTAGCTGTCCAGAAAACGAGGGTAAGAAAACCACTGCGCTGCGGCGCCGAGCATCACGAACAAAATCAGCAATGCGGTTCCCGGAAGCCAAAGCCCTCTTTTCATTCTTTCGAGTATAACCGAAATTCTCCGATTCTCCATCTTCGAGTTAATCGAAATTGAATCTTTGATCCTTGCCATTGACAATCGGCGCAGGGAAAGCTACACTATTCCAGCATGGGTTTTTCAGCACCCTGCTAGATTTTCCTCAATCGGCATCGGTCGAATCCTCGCACCAAGCGGAGACCTGTTCAATGAGGGACTTTTTAAAAATGCGCCGCCTCGTCGCTATTTGTCTCGTTGTTTTCCCAACGGCTTCTCCTGTTTCCAGATCGAGCTCTCTTTCCTCTTTATCTCTGCGTCAAATCGAAGGTGTTGAAGCCGGTTTGGAAGAACAACTTTCTTTCAGTCTTCGCAGCGAGTCTCCGGATTTTTCGGCTCCAGAGAGCTTTTCTGCCGCCGCCTCGGGTGCTGCCCCGGCTGGATTGGAAGAGAATTTCGATGCAGACGAAGCCAACCGCGTTTTTGCCAACCTTCGCCAATTTGAAACTGAAGGCGAATTTACTTCTGGGGATTCCACTGTTTCCGTCATTTCTCACGGCCGCGTGAACCGCGTTTATCTGGTTGAACGCAATGATGGCGTCAAGCTCATCGCCTTTCGGCTCAATCCCGTCTGGAATTTTCCGGCCCTGGATCGAAACCATTTTCGGTTTGAAGCCAAGCAGAAAGAGGCTTTGGACGGAGGATTGCTTCCGGATGGCTGGAAGCCGGTGCACTTCTTAAATCGCAAAGGGGTGCGCAGTAAATTGTATCAACAAGAGGATGGCGCACATTGGCGCTTTATGCAGTTTACGGAAGGGCTTGTGATTCAATCCATCGATGAGATTCCTTCGGAAAAACATTTGGCGGCTGCTGGGCGATTTGGCCGGCTGCTGGTTCAGTTCCGGCGGATGCTGGAATTGCCTTCCGGCGGAGATTTTGAAGATTCTCTTCCGAATTTCCAGGATATTGCTTACCACCTCGAGCATTACGATCGCGTTCTTCGTGGTGAAGAAGTGAGGGTGAGTTTGAGTTCTGATCCGGCTCAAACGGCCCGATTGGATCCTTCCCGCCGGTTTGGACAAGATGGGCACGGTAATTTTTCTGCGCGCAACGCAGCATTACAACATGCGATTGCGCAATTCCGAGACGTCATCGCCCCACTTTTAAGCGGCTTGAAAAAGGTGCCAACACACGGGGATCCAAAAATCGACAACGTATTTTGGGAGGTCAATGCAGCAGGGGAATGGATGCCGCTGGCGATCGGGGATTTGGATACACTTCAGCCGGGTCATGAAACTCTCGATATTGCAGACGCGGCCAGGGTGCTTGCTTTCGAAGGCGGTGAGAATGCAGACCCTGGGCATTTGGTGGTTTTGAAAGAAGTCGTTGAGTCGATCGTGAATGGCTGGTTATCTGAAATAGAACAAGTCTATGGTCCTGCTGAGCGCCAGCGCCTGGAACCTTTTGTCTATCCGTCCATCGCTGCAGTTTACTTTACTTTGGCGGTACGATTTCACGACAGCTTTCTGACGGGGGATTCCTATTTTGAAGCGCTCAGCCGATACCGACAGAATGTTCCTGATCCCGGGAAATATCTCCGCGCCGCCGAAATTCAAATGGCGCAGTTTCGGGCGTTTGTCCAAGCGTTTGCCGATCAACCAGGCATGCAGCCGCTGGTCGGATTGACGGCTCAGGCAGGATTAGAAGATCGACGAGTTCCTGTTCCAACCGTGGCATTTGCTGGAGCTGCCGGTGTAGGCCAAGGATCGGTGGCTGGCCAAGGGGCGTCCGGCGAGATGGGTTCTTTGCAACCGCAAGGCATCGGGACAGGAGTGGGTGGAGAACCGGTAGAGATTTGGACTCCTCCCGAGGGGTCGCCTTTGCATGGGCGTATCATTGTTCACCGAGATCCCGAGACGGGAGCTACCACAACCATTTTGAAGACCTCGCTTTCCGGTTACTTCCTGATTAATGACCTTCCTATTCCTCGGTCTCAAACGACCAATCAGTCGCTGTATGTTTTTAATCCCGAAGATGCCAATTTGGGCGTCATTGCCGAGCGCATGGCCAATCAAGAATCTGTCGTTGCCATCATTGCCCGAGATAAAGCTCAGGCAGATTACCTGCAGGAGAAATTAGGGTTTGGAGGAATGATTGTCCGGTTGGACGAAGCGGCCAATTTGGATGCTGCTTATGACATTGCACTCAAGCAAGCAGAAAAAAGGATGGGCGGTCGCGAAGCCATCCTGCATGTTTATGATCCTACTCGGTCAGCGCGCTGGATCCTTTCCTTCCTGCAGGAACAAGAGCTGGATCAGAAGGTGAGTCTTAAAGAAGTGGAGCAGTGGGTTGGAGCTGTCGCACACATGCGCGCGGCTTAGCATGACCCTCTAATTCCGCTTTGATCCGTTTTATGCTATGATTTACTCCCACCATGTTTGACTCCGTTGCCGACATATTGTCCGATTTACGGGCAGGCCGAATCGTCGTCGTTATCGACGATGAAGACCGTGAGAATGAAGGGGATCTGCTGGTCGCGGCCCAGTTTGCCACCCCCCAGGCCATCAACTTTATGGCCGAGCACGGCCGGGGCCTCATCTGCGTCCCCATGGAGGCGGAACGCCTGCAGATTTTGGACATCCAGCCGATGGCCGTTGAGAATGAAACCCGCTTTGGGACGGCATGGATGATCTCTGTCGATGCCCGCGACGGCATCACCACCGGAATTTCAGCGCACGATCGCGCCCAGACCATTCAAACGTTGATCGATCCGGATGCGCGTCCGGCCGACTTGGTCCGTCCGGGGCATATTTTTCCTCTCAGGGCGCGGCCGGGCGGGGTGTTGGTGCGGGCGGGGCATACGGAGGCCTGCATCGATTTTATGCGCCTGAGCGGCCTATCTCCTGCCGGTGTTATTTGTGAAATCATGAATCCGGACGGCTCCATGGCGCGCACCCCCGAGCTTCTGGAATTTGCCAAGACCCATCAACTGAAAGTGTGCACCATTGCGGACCTCATCAAGCACCGCTTGCAGTCGGAGAAGTCGATCCGGCGCCTCGTTGAAACAACGCTGCCGACCCAATACGGCGAGTTTCGCCTGATGCTTTTTGAGTCTCTCATCGACGGCCACCAGCACGTCGCCCTCACCATGGGCAACATTCACGAGCCGCCGGTGCTGGTGCGCGTCCACTCTCAATGTTTGACCGGAGATGTTTTCGGTTCTTGGCGGTGTGATTGCGGGCCGCAACTGGAAAAGGCGCTGGAGCTGATTGCCAAAGAGAAAAAAGGCGTTCTTCTCTACTTGCGCCAAGAGGGCCGCGGCATCGGTTTGGCCAACAAGCTCAAGGCCTACACATTGCAAGACCAGGGCATGGACACCGTCGAGGCGAACAAGGCGCTGGGGTTTGATCCCGATCTGCGCGATTACGGAACCGGCGCGCAAATTCTCGTGGATTTGGGCTTGAGCCAAATCCGGCTGATGACCAACAACCCCCGCAAGGTGGTTGGCTTGGAAGGATTCGGTTTGAAATTGGTGGAGCGCGTCCCGCTGGAAATTTCCCCCACTCCCGTGAATGCCCGCTATCTCAAAGCCAAGCGCGACAAATTGGGCCACCTTCTGCTCGAGCAGTCCGGCGACTAATCCGCCATGCCTCCACGATCGTCCCCTCGTTTTGGCATTGTCGTCGGTTGTTTTAACAAAGAATTGACGGGCAAGCTTCACGAAGGGGCCCTTCAGGTTTTCAAGCGGCGCAAAGTTTCCGCATCCCGCATCGAGACATTCTGGGTTCCGGGCGCATTCGAAATCCCCGTCGTCATTCACCGGCTCGCGCTGTCCGGGCGCTTTCAAGCGTTGGTGGCGCTCGGAGCCGTCATCCGGGGAAAAACCGATCACTACGACGCCATTTGCCGCGAAGTGGCCAGGGGCATTTCCGATTCGGCCCGAACGACGGGGGTGCCGGTGGCCTTCGGGGTCATCATGGCCAGGCGTTATTCCGATGCGAAAGAGCGTTCCGGGGAAAAATGGAATTTGGGAGCCGAAGCCGCCGAAACGGCTTTTGAAATGACGAAAGCGATGAAAGGCCTTCATGCGAAAAAGAAGTAAGGCGCGGGAACACGCGCTTCGATTGCTCTACCAGGTGGACTTGACCGGAGAAACTCTGGAAGAGGGCGTCGCTTCTTACCTGCGGCACCACCGGATCGCCAAACCGAGCCGGCCTTTCGTGCTGGCATTGGTCAACAAGACCTGGGAAAACCGGAACGCGATTGACGCGCTGATCACCCGGCATGCCTTGAATTGGCATCTGAACCGCATGGCGGTGGTGGACCGCAACATCTTACGGCTGGGCGTATTTGAGCTGATGTTCGACCACGACGTTCCGCCGACGGTGGTCATCAACGAAGCGGTGGATTTGGCCAAGCGTTACGGCACGCCCGACTCAGGAAAATTCGTCAACGGCATCCTCGATAAAATTCATAAAACGCAATGACCTCCGATCTGAGCCGGCGCGCGGATTTGCATCTCCACACCACTTACTCGGACGGCACCTCTTCGCCCGAGGAATTGGTGGAGCAGGCCGTGCAGGCCGGCTTGAAGGCGATGGCAGTGACCGATCACGATTGCTTGGAAGCCGTCCCTTTCGCCATGAAGGCCGCCGCCGGCCGCATCGAGGTGATTTCCGGAATTGAAATGACCGCTTCTTTTCGCGACACGGAGCTGCACGTCTTGGGATTTTTCTTGGATGCCGCCTCTTCCAAAGCCCTTGAGCATCTCGAAAAATTAAAAAGTTTTCGGGGGGAACGCCTCAAACAGATGATCGAGCGTTTGCGCAGATACGATGTTCATGTGACTTTGGAAGAGGTGTTGGAGTTCAGCGGACATGGCACCCCGGGACGGCCTCATCTGGCGCGCATCCTGGCGGACCGCGGATACGTCAAAACTCCGGAAGAAGCTTTTCAGCGATTCCTCGGCGACCAGGCGCCCTGTTTCGTCAAAGGGGCTGCGATGACGGTGGCCCAGGCCGCGGCTTTTATACGCGAAGCCGGCGGCGTCTCGACATTGGCGCATCCTCTTAAATTTGTTCCGGATGAATGGCTGCCGGAATTGATTGCGGCCGGCGTGCAGGGAATCGAAGTCTACCACCCGGACCATTCCTCGTCGGCGGCCAAGCGTTATCTGAATTACGTGGAAGGGCATCACCTTTTGGCTTCGGGGGGATCCGACTTTCATGGATCCTGGAAGACCGAAGGCCCCGCCGTCGGCGCTGTGACCGTTCCGTATGCGTGGGTGGAGCGGCTTAAAAAACAGCGATGAGGTCCGACGCCCGGTGGATGCGCTTGGGGCTGCAATGGGCCGCCCGCGCCCAAGGGCGAACGCGGCCCAATCCGATGGTCGGTGCCGTGGTCGTTTCGAAAGGAAAGCGCGTGGGGATCGGCTTTCATCGCCGCGCAGGCCGGCCTCACGCGGAGATTGAAGCGCTCCGCCAAGCGGGAAAAAAAGCGCGCGGCGCGACCCTCTACGTGACGCTGGAACCGTGCCGGCACTTTGGCCGAACCCCGCCTTGCTTAAAAGAAATTTTGTCCAGCGGCGTGCGGCGCGTGGTGATTGCCATGGAAGATCCCAGTCCCAAAATGCGCGGACGAAGTTTGGCGCAATTGCGCGCGGCCGGTGTTTCCGTTACCGCCGGAATTTTGCAGGAAGAGGCGCGGCGGTTGAATGAAGTTTATTTGACCTGGCGGCAGGCAGGCCGGCCGTTCGTGACCGTCAAGGTGGCCCACTCTCTGGATGGAAAAATTGCAACGTCCAAAGGGGAATCGCGCTGGATCAGCAGTCCCAAGGCGCGCCGGTACGCGCATGCCTTGCGCGCGCAAGTGGATGCGATTGCGGTGGGGGCGCGCACAGTGCTCAGAGACAATCCGCGCTTGACCTGCCGGGGATATACCCCCGTGCGTCCATTGCTGAAAGTGGTTTTGGATTCGCAAGCCCTGACGCATCCGGCCAGCCGTCTTTTTCAAGAAAAGGCGAACGTTCTCATTGCAACGACAGGAAAAGCGCCCCTGCGCCGCCGGCGTCTTTTGGAAAAAAGAGGCGCGCAGGTGATCGTCTTTCCGGAAAAGAATGGAAAAGTGAGCTTCAGTTCTTTGCTCAAATATCTCGCGCGCCAGGAAATCACCCACCTGCTGATTGAAGGAGGCGGAGAGCTTGTTGCCTCTGCGCTGGAAGCGCGCGCTGTGGATCGCTGGATCTCCATCGTGGCGCCCGTTCTCATCGGCGGCCGGGATGCCCCGACGGCTTTTGACGGCAAGGGCATCGCATCGCTCCAGCGAAAAATTTCGCTGCAAGTTCAGCGGCAACGCCGTTTGGGCGGAGACCGGATATTTGAATGCAAGGTGAAATTCTGATGTTTACCGGAATGATCAAGCATCTTGGAGTGGTCCAGGACATTGCCCGAGGCCCGCGCCCGCGATTGACGGTCACCGCGCCGAAAATTCGAGCCAAAGCCGGCGACAGCATTGCCGTGGATGGTGTTTGTCTTACCGTGGCCGCCCGCCGCGCAAATCAACTGTCTTTTGATCTGCTTCAAGAAACGCTGATGCGGACGAACTTGCGGCATCGCCGGCTGGGAGACCGCGTTCATTTGGAAACGGCGTTGCGGATCGGAGAATCTGTGGGAGGGCACTGGGTGCTCGGCCATGTGGACGCAACAGCGCGGGTGATCGGACGCCGGAAGCGCGGTTCCGATGTCATTTTGACCGTTGCCCCTCCTGTTGCCTTAAAACCTTATCTGGCACCCCAGGGTTCCGTTGCCTTAAACGGCGTCAGCTTGACCGTTGCCCGGGTTGGACCCAAAGGATTTGAAGTGCATCTGGTTCCTGAAACAGTTCGGAAAACATTGCTGGGGAATTGCCGGCCGGAAGATTGGGTGAACATCGAGGTGGATCCTATCGCCCGTTACGCAGTCCACAGACGCGCGGCCGCGGGTTGACAGCGCAGCCGCAGGTCGTTGACGCTCTCCGATGACGAGTGCTACACTGAGTTTGCGCCGGTGGCGCAAGACGCTTATTCCGCTTCTGGCCGGCGCCGCTCTGGCAGCCGTTTCGCTGGCGGCTTCCCCGCGCGGCTCGGCTCAATCGCGGGATGCCGTGGAGCGTGTTGTCGATGGCGACACCGTCAAGCTCGTTTCCGGAGATCGCGTGCGTTACATTGGAGTCGATACCCCTGAGCTGCACCATCCCAAGAAGGGCGTTGAGTATTACGGCCGGGAAGCCAAGGCTTTTAATCGCCGGATGGTGGAAGGCAAGAAAATTCGTTTGGAGTACGATGTCCAGAAGCGCGACAAATACGGCCGCCTCCTGGCTTATGTTTATCTGGAAGACGGGACTTTTGTGAATGCAGAATTGATCCGGCAAGGTTACGCTCAAATTCTGACCATTCCGCCCAACGTCAGGCATCAAGAGCAATTTTTAAGGTTGGAGCGCGAGGCCCGTCAGGATCGCCGGGGGCTCTGGGCAAAACAACCTCCGAAAGAATCGTCCCGGTGAAAAAAACAGCCCTGTGTTTGGCGGCGGCCCTGGCTCTGAGCGGTTGCGTCAAGCGCGCCATCCTCATCGAGACAGATCCCCCGGGCGCCGACGTTCTCATCAACGGCCACAGAGCCGGGGTGACACCGCTCAAGTACGATTTTATTACGCACGGCCGGTACAAATTCGTCATCAACAAATCCGGATTCCATGAAATTACGGCGCGCGAATGGGTCAAAGCGCCTTGGCATCAGTGGATTCCCCTGGATTT
Source organism: Candidatus Omnitrophota bacterium (assembly GCA_016206755.1). GTDB lineage: Bacteria > Omnitrophota > Gorgyraeia > 1-14-0-20-64-10 > JACQQZ01 > JACQQZ01. Next base: position 3,827 of record JACQQZ010000139.1, on the reverse strand, counting down.
TTTTACGGAGCTTCTTATCCCCTATCAATTTGATGACCTGCATCGTTTTCAATACGCGCTCAAGCCGCAAAAACCGATCGAACGGATTTCCGGTGAACCTCCTCCGCGGGTGGAGGACCTGATCATCACCTTGCGGGGTTCGCCTGATCCTCAGCGCCGGCGTGAAGCGTGCGTTTTGATGGCCCGCCATCACCTGACCGGCGGCATCGCCGCGCTGGAAGATGCCACGCGCGACTCCGATGCTGAAGTGCGTGCCACGGCCCTGCATGCGCTGCGCGTCCTCCATGGAAAAAATGCGCTGCCGTTTTTGATCACAACACTTGAAAATGATCCCCATGCCACGGTTCGCTGGCAAGCCGCCGCGGAGATTGAAGCGCTGAACCCCCCCGGCGCTTATTCGGCCTTGGTCAAAGCGGCGGACGATCCGGACCCGATCGTTCGCGCAGGGGTCGTCGAGGCTTTGCGCGGTTTGGCAAACCCATCCGCTGTTCCGGTGGTGGGAAGACGCTTGTCGGACTCGGACATTGTCGTTCGCCGCTCCGCCGCGGATGCCTTGGGAAAATTCGGGGACAAGCAAGCGGCCGACTATTTGATAAGAGGTTTGCGCGATCCGGATCCGGAAGTGCGGCGCCGTTCAGCCAAGAGCTTGCTTCGCCTGCAAGCCCCAGAGGCCAGCGAAGCATTGGCGCGCGCCCTCAAAGACACCGACCCGCAAGTTCGCGCGGCGGCCATCGATGCCTTGGGGCAGTTCGGAACGCCGGAAGCGGTGCCGATTGCTTTGCGTTACGTCCATGCTTGGCATCCGGCCACCCGCGAGGCGGCTGCCAGCGCACTGGGCCGGATGAAAGACGCGCGCGCCGTTCCGGTTTTGGAAGAAGCAGTGTTGCGGGAACCGAATCAGCAGACCCGCGAGGCGATGGAGTCGGCATTGGTTGCACTTCGGGGCGTGGCTCAGCTTGGCTAGAGCGCGGCGTTCGGGACGCCGAGGTCCTGGGTTCAAATCCCAGCGCCCCGATTAAATTTGAAACTTGGGGAAATCTAAAGACGATATGGCAAGAAGGTTTTTAGAAATTCAAAATGAAGTTTTAACTCAAGCTAAGGGTTGTATCCAACAGTTTCCCGCTTGGTCTGGTGGCGAGCGCGTTCTGAATAAGATTCGGTCCGCCAAATCGGAAAGCCAAATGTTCGATGATTTCGTTGTTCTTCGTGTGGCAACAATCCTCACACCGGCGTTCGCGTCCCTTGCTCTCGAAGAACCATGCCGTGAGTGCCGTGAGTGCAGGGGGCCCCACGACATCGTAACTCAGCGCGATGGACATCGGGTGGTGAACGAGGTGCGCAGGATTCACCAGACGCCATGGTCCCGTCAACAAATGACAAGTGTTCCAATAGAATCGAAAGGAGATTTCCATGAAATTCAGGATGACCCGCAACGATCTACAACCGGATCACTCAACACACTCTTGAACACAATTGAATCGAAAGAACATCAGCTTCACAGCGGCCCTGATAATGTTGTTTGGATTGTCGAGGAGCCCCCCATTTTTTACGGACGCTGCGACATGGAACTCGTGGCCCGTATCTACCAACACCCGAATTCTCCGGGCCAGATGCACTTCAAACCTGAGCATCTGACTGCGCTAGGATGGATAGGGCAAGCGGATCCTCCCAACCCCATCTGTTATTCGATGCGGCCGGGCCTGATCAATGACTGGTTGCGTTGTGCCGACATCGAAGTCGCGGGGTTATCCTGAAAGTAGTTGAAATGAAGAAAGTAAATGCGAGGTGATCTCGTTAATTGCAAGTCTCTTGATCAACGGCCTCGTCTTCACCGCGTTGATCGGTGCCATTTCTGCAGGTACCGCGTTCAAAAGGTAGTTGAGATGCGGGGAAGTTTCGGCCGGCGGTCAAAACTAAGATGTTGGAAGCGAATTCCGGTGGAGGGTTGATTCGCTTGAAATGGATCGGCGGCTTGTTTGATGTCGGCTAGACCCGCCTTTCTTCCTTAACGAATCCTCGGTATACTAATGACGATATGAAGAAACCTTTGGTATGGACGGAGCATGCGCGGTTTCGCATGCATCTACGCCAGATTCCAAGGGCTGCTGTTGAGGGAGTATTCGCCAAGCCGATCGTTCGGGCAGAGGACACCCTGACTGGCAACTTGGTTGTAGTTGGGAAAGCCCTGTATGGCAAGAAGCAACGTCCGTTGGCTGTGATTTATGAAGAAACGGAACAAGACATCCGGATTATTACTGTTCATCCGATTCGAGCAAGTCAGTACCGGATGCGGTTGAAACGAGGGAGGTGGAAAGAGAAATGAAGTCTTCACGGTTCGTCCGTTACGATTCAAAAAGTGACACGCTGTATATTGTGGCAGGCCGTGGTATGGAAGAAGAATTTGTCGAAGTGGCCCCTGGCGTTAACGTGGAATTGGATGCCAAAGGAGATGTCATCGGCATTGAAATCTTGAAGGCCTCCAAGTTTCTCCTGCCTGTGGCCAAGCCCTTGTACCGCCACATGCAGTTGGCCTCCTGACCTCTTGGTTTCCAGCCATGAGGTCAGGCTCCGGTTTTCCCCTATCAGAAGAGAGTTTTTCTGATAGCATCCTGTTGGTGATTCAAGCACCAATAGGGAACAACAGGAAATGAATCGGGGCGTGGCTCAGCTTGGCTAGAGCGCGGCGTTCGGGACGCCGAGGTCCTGGGTTCAAATCCCAGCGCCCCGACCACTTCGGGAGATGGAAGGGAGGCAGGAAGTTATGACTAGGCGTCTCATTGAACAACCAACCTTTTTCCCCGATACTCTCGCTCGCTTTCCATCTACCCGTTATCAAGGTAGTAAGGCCAAGTTGGCCGATTGGATTTTGGAACAGATAGCGCCCCTTAATTTTGAAACCGGCCTAGACGCTTTCGGCGGCACTGGGGCGATTGCCTATCGACTGAAGCATGCGGGGAAGACAGTCACGTACAACGACATATTAAAATTCAACCACTATTTTGGCCTGGCACTCATAGAAAATAACAACACGCGGCTGAACCATGAAAGATTAAAACAACTCCTCACTAGACACCACAACATAACATACCCCAGTTTTGTGCAGAATACGTTCCATGACATCTATTTTACGGATGAAGAGAACGCCTGGATTGATCAGACGATCACCAACATTTTCCAATTCGCCGATCCTTACGAGATCGCTTTAGCATTCTTCGCCCTTTGCCAATCCTGCATCGTCAAACGGCCCTACAACTTGTTTCATCGAAAAAATCTTTATCTCCGCTTTGCTGAAGTGGAGCGGTCCTTCGGAAACAAAACCACGTGGGATGCATCATTCGAGGAATGGTTTCGCATTTTTGTTGGAGAGGCAAACCAGGCCGTCTTCGACAATGGCTGTCAAAACCGCGCCATAAATTGCAGCACCTTTGATGTGCAGGAAGACTATGACTTGGTGTATATAGATACTCCCTACATCTCCAGCCAAGGCGTAGGGGTCGACTACTACGCTTTTTATCATTTCCTTGAAGGTTTAACGATGTACGACGAATGGAGTAAGCACATAGATTACGAATCGAAGCATCGACGCCTCAAACCACGTTCTTCCGAATGGACAGATAAACGGAGGATTCACGCTGCTTTTGATCAGTTGTTTGCAAGATTTCGCGAAAGTATTCTAGTGGTATCGTACCGGAGTGACGGTTTCCCTTCCGAAACAGAACTCATATCTCTGCTCAAGAAGTACAAACGCCACGTACGAGTGGAATACTTCGGCCGATACAAGTACGTTCTTTCTAAAAACTGCGACTCAAAAGAGATATTATTAATTG
>JACQQZ010000149.1 GCA_016206755.1 Candidatus Omnitrophota bacterium | reverse complement strand
ATCTCATCGATAAAGATGATGCAGCCGCGCCCCGAGACTTTGGCGGATTTTTTGGCCTGCTCAAACAGATCGCGGACGCGGGAAGCGCCCACGCCGACAAACATCTCGACAAAATCGGAACCGCTGATGGAAAAAAACGGAACGCCGGCTTCCCCCGCGACCGCCTTGGCCAGCAACGTCTTTCCGGTTCCGGGAGGTCCCATCAAAAGAACGCCCTTGGGAATTTTTCCGCCCAGGCGCTGGAATCGCTTCGGATCTTTCAAAAACTCGATGACCTCTTTGAGCTCTTCCTTGGCTTCGTCCACACCGGCGACATCTTCAAAGGTAAAACGATTGTCCATATCGGAAATTTGCCGGGCGCGGCTCTTGCCGAAAGCCAGTATTCTGCCGCCGCCCTGGGCGCCGCGATAAACGAGGAACCAGAAGAATGCCAGAAATGCCAGCGGCGCGGCCAAATTAAACAGGAAGCTCAGAAGGAAAGTCCGTGGGGGCTCCACTCGAAAATCTTTAACGTTTTCACGCAAGACGCGGATCAAGTCCGGATCGTTGGGGGGGATGTCCACCCGGTAGCGCGATCCATCCATTCTTTCGCCGCTGATGTGGTCTTCCGTCTGGACAGCCGTTCGAAGGGTCGGAGAGGTCTTGTTTTCCTCCGCCATCCCGTAGAACTGGCTGTAGGACAACTGAATCGGCATCCCCTCGGCCATCTGACCCATGCGGTACAGATAGGCGACGGTGACCAAAATGACCAGAACCCAAAGCACGCCGCGGGGCACCCGATTTTGAGGGGTCGGAGGCGCCGCGGGAGGTGTGGGTGTCACGGGCTTACGTTTTGTTGAAGTTCGCGTTGGCGTTGACATCGTTGAAACGTCTATTGTAGCACGGAAAGCTTAGGCGCACAACCTTACCTGCGGGCGGGGTAGGCGTATAGAGGAAGAGCGGCCGCCAGCAATCCTAAGCCGATCATGACATCGAAGGGCTGCTTGATGAGAACATCTGCAACCAACCAAGCCATGGCAACCGCAGACAAAATCGGAACCACCGGGTATCCCCGCATCTTGTAAGGCCGAGGAAGGTCCGGGTCTTTGCGCCTTAAGATAATCACGGCAATGGCCGTCATCCCGTAGAAGATGGAAATGGCCACAGTGGAATAGGTGACGATCTGATCCAGCGTCCCGGTGCACACCAGGGCAATGGCGCAGCCCCCGTTGACCCACAAAGCCGTCGAAGGAGTGGCCCAGCGTGAATGAATTTTGCCAAGAGATCGAAACAGCGCATGGTCCTGCCCCATCGCCATCAGAATTCGGGCGCTGGTGAGAATGTAGCCATTGAGCGCTCCGAAAGCGGAGATCATCACCATGGCAGACGTGAGCGTCTTGCCCCATGGCCCGATGGTCCGGCGCATCACCTCAGCAGCCACCAACCGGTGCTCAGGCATCTCGGCCACAGGAATCACTTTCATATAAACCACGTTGACAATCAGATAAAGCGCCGTGGTCAATCCCAATCCCAGAAGAATCGACCAAGGCAAATCTCTCTGAGGATTTTTCATCTCCTCGGCAATGTAAGCCGATTCTGTCCATCCTCCATAAGTCCACATCACAAAGACGAACGCCATGCCCAAGGAGCTTAGGGCTTGGTTCATGCTTTGAGGCGCTGCAGTAGCCGCAGCAGTGGCCGTTGGTCCGAAAAATCCACCCAGAATAATAATCAGACCCAGCGCCGCCACTTTCAAAATCGTTGCAACATTTTGAACGGTGCTTCCCCACCGGACGCCGACAAGATTGGCCAATGTCAGAAAAACAACGGCCAAAATCGCTGCGATTTTGACTTGGATTTCGCTGTATCCGGTCAACCCTCCGAGATACTCCGCAAAAACAAAGGCAAGAATCGCAATGGTCCCTGTCCGCTCAATGAAAACTTTTGTCCAGCCAAAGAGAAATCCGGTGAGACGTCCGTAGGCGCGCGTGAGGTAAACGTAATCTCCACCCGCCTTCGGATAAGCCGCGCCGAGTTCTGCATAACAGAGCGCCCCCAGGAAGGAAACGACTCCCCCCAAGATCCAAACTCCGAGAATGGCGGGAACGGATTGGAGATGCTTGGCAATCGGAGAAGCCATGCGGAAAATTCCGGCCCCAATGATGCAGCCGACAACCAGCGCCGTCGCATCCGGCAAACCAAGAACACGCTTAAGCCTACTTTCAGACTCCTCGCTGTTGCCCGGGGCACCCTCTCGAACACTGCTCGTACAGCGGTACCGTT
>JACQQZ010000138.1 GCA_016206755.1 Candidatus Omnitrophota bacterium | reverse complement strand
GTTCACCGCTCCTTTAGCCGCTCTGTTGGGAAACAGCCGATACGCTTTGGAAGGGGCGTTGCATGGGGTGGCCGCGAGTTTTTTCATGGTGACCGCCACGATCGGGCTTTTTCAAGCGTACCGGCTGTTGACCGGCACGATTCAACATTCCGCCCAATTGGAATTTGGCGGCGTCATCAATGCCTTCTTGGCGTTTCTGACGATTCTGTTCGGCAACCGGATCTACATCTTCTATCGGGCATCCGACGGTCCAAGGACTTACTTTCTTGAAAACAACCCGGAGATCCACAAGATATTTTTCGAATTCAAGGAATTCGTGGCGCTGTTTACCTTGCCGCTGGCCGTTGCGGCTGCGTTTCTGTTTTTGGTGTATCGGGATCAGCTGCTTCGTTCCAAGCAATTCAGAATAATCGCAGCGATTCTTCTCATACTTACTTTCTTTTATTTTCTCGTTGCCTTCGGGCTTGGGGCGGCGATCACCAAGTTGAGGGCCCTCTGATGAATACGGGTGAGAAACCAACCGGTATTGCCGCTGCAGCCATCCTGTCCGCCGCCGTAGCGGTTTTGGGTCTGGCCGCCAGTCACCTGTTTGCCGGGTATTCCGATGCAGGCAAAGCATGGGTGCATGCCTGGGGAATCGCCTGGATGCCCGGGGCGCAGGGGATCGGCCCTTATTCAGGAAAAGAAACCCTGGCTCTTCTTGCTTGGTTTGGTTCCTGGACGGCGCTTCATTTGTGGATGCGCCGGAAGAATGTCGATCTGACCGTCAGTGGAATCCTCTTCCTCATCGGGATCGGGACAGCGACAACGCTGCTTTGGCCGCCGGTGACCGAGGATGTTTTGCATTGGCTCCGCGGAACCCATTGATGCGTAAGGTAAGGACTCTGCTGGCCGCAGGCGGCTCGTGCCTTATTTTCCTGGGAATCGCGCGCGCGCAGGAGCTTTCCGATTGGAAGGTGGATCCCATCTTCAAAACCCACACGATTGCCGCCGCCGCTGACCTTTCCGGGCCAGGCCAAAATGTCCCAGGGCTTCCCATGACCTATGATATGTCGCTTTTCGAGTGGAACTGGGGAGGCAGGCAGTCCACCTTCAACGGCTCCGGCATTACCACCAACAGCAATTTTCCTTTGGCGGAAGGGGAGGCGATCACCACCAATACCGACATGGGCGTGGAGGTCACGGCTCCTTCGGGGCTGATCGCAGGCATTCAAGGGGAAGCGTATGGACTTGCCGGCAATCGGACTGTCGGCCGTGTTTTTGGGGAAGAGCTCCCCTGGGATAACTTTGACCGCGCCGGCGGAAACCTCGCGCCTTCCCGCTCAAATCTGGACCTGGACCGGGGCTGGCTGCGCTACGCCGGCGGCCCCTGGTCCACGCAGGTGACCGGCGGGACATTGCCGGCGCAGACGCTGCCGGAATTTACCCGAAAGACAATGAATTATCTCAAATTGGGATCTTTGGTCTGGCGTCCGCCGATCACCAATGCCAGTTTCTTCGAGAAGAGGGACCGGAAACTGGAAGAGGGCCGGCACCCTGTTCGTGGAGGGGATTTGATCACCGATTATGAGTATGCTTCCAAGAAACACATTCACCTGGAGCTGTTCAGCGGACAGACCAAACCGACCCCGATTGCCGACATTGACCGGTTGAGCTGGGGCGGACGGATGGCCGCCGACATTTTAACCGGCAACCTGGGTGTTACGTTTATCCGTGCCGATGGGGACAAGCCCCGCGCGGAGCGGCAGGATCAATGGGCGCTGGATGCCTCCCATCCGATTGTCTCCTGGCTCTCCCTGTACGGCGCGCTGGCTCGATCCTCTTATACCCGGGGTTCTGCGAATTTCGATGGAACCGCGGCGGTGGGAGGGCTGGCTTTCAAAGGCCCGCGGAAAACAGAGGCCAAGGTTCAATACCAATGGCTGGGAGAAAATTACGATTTAATCGGGACCCACAAGACGGAGCATTACCCCACCAATTTCCGGGGGATTCAAGGGGAGACAACCGTTCCGGTCGGGAAGGGGGCTTTCCGGGGGACTGTTTATCATCTTCGGCAGATGGAGACCAACACCCGTACCGGCGACACCCTCTTCGGGGATTCTTATTTTCCCGCCTTGGCCAACTCCAAACCAGGGACCATTACGACATGGAGGATGGAAGGAGAAACGGGCCCCTGGCATCGGACGCGGCTGAGAGGTTATTTGGAACAAGCCCACTTTCGCAAGGATGCGCTGGCTGATGCGAATGACATTGATAAGCGGGTGATCAATCTGGCGGTGGGGCCCAGCATTGCTCTGACCCCTCAATTTTCCATCGATGTTTCGTTGCGGCACTTGATTGCCGCCGGTCGATGGCAGACGATGCGCTTTCACCATCGCCAAGAGATCCCTGAATTCGGCCTCACTTACGCCCGGGGGAAAAATCTGCGGGCCAGCTTAATCTACCATCGGTATGAATTCGTTGATTCCAATCCGGCCTCTTCCGGAGGGAACAACTACCGGGGCAATCAGATTCTTGCAGAGGTTCTCTGGCGTTTCTGATTCTTGCGATACCGGTGAGTCCAACGGGGCAGGCGAAGAAGCTGCGTCGATTCCTTATCGTCTGTCTGAAGCAAACGCCCGCAGGACGTCTGATTCCGTAATGATGCCGTCCAGCTTTCCTTTTTTATCCGTGACCGGCACGCCGCCGATCCTGTTCTGCGCCATGATTTTGGCGGCTTCCTTGAGGGTGGCATCTTCGGAAATGGTAAGGACCGGATCGGTCATGATGTCTTCAACCTGGATGTCCTCGTTGATCCGATAAAACTCATCCCAAGCTTTGAAAACATCAGAAATCTTCGGCCGCCGCAAATCCCGATCGGTGACGATCCCTACGAGTTTTCCATCCTTGACAACCGGCAGGTAAGGCCTCCTTCACCGATGCTTCTGGTTTGATGGTGACGACGTTGTGCGTGATCCACTTCTTGATCTTCATTTGCGATGGTTCCTCCTGCTATGAGGATGACTCTTTTGTCTGTGCAATGGAAGCCATGAACGGGGCTGCCTTGGCCCATCGGCGGTCGAGGCGGCGGATCGAGAGATCGTAGATTTTGTGAAATGATCACGACCTGTCCGATGTATCCTGAGGTTGACCAGAGCGGTCCCGTACGGGCATCTGCTTCCCGAAACCCGCCGCCGGCTCGGCCCGCGGCTGGACGCCCAGTTGTTTGGAGCGACGAGGGAATCAGTTCTTCAAAAGGTGGGATCATAGGCGCTCCCTCAACTGGCCTCTTGTGCTATAGTAGGAGGGTAATAGGAGCATGAGGACATGTTGAAGACGATAGACAAGACGACAATAAAAACCCTGATGGACGAGCTCAAAGCGGGGCTTCAGGCGATTTATGGTGATCGCCTGAGAGGGCTTTACCTGTATGGTTCTTACGCTCGAGGCGAGGCGGATCCGGAGTCGGATATGGATGTGCTGATCGTGTTAGAGAGATACGACCTGTATTCTGCTGAGATCGGGCGAACCAGCCAATTGATTTCCTCTCTTTGCCTCAAGTACAGCGTTAGCGTCAGCCGCGTGTTCGTCTCTGAGGAGAAATGGCGGAGTTACGATTCTCCTTTTCTTCGAAATACACGGGCTGAAGCTGTCGCCGCATGAAGCCAGAAACAGAGAAGCTTCTACAGAAATCCTTCCGCTCCATTGGCGCTGCTGAGAGGCTCCTTAAGGAAGGGGACGTAGACTTCGCTGCTTCTCGGGCATATTACGCTCTGTTCTATGTGGCCGAAGCGCTCCTCAATGAAAGAGATCTGCAATTCAAGAAGCACGGCGGAGTCCATGGAGCGTTTGCGGAGCATTTTATCAAGACGAAACAGATGGATACGAAGTTCCATAGCTGGCTGGTCGATGCCTTTGACGAACGAATCCAGGGTGACTACGAAGTGGAGTCTCAGGTAGACTCTGCGATTGTCAAGACCACGATCCAACAAGCCCAGGAATTTCTTCAGGCCGCTCAGCAATACCTCACCCCATAACGTTAGAATCCCCACAGATCGACCCGTGGAACCGGTTGTCGATCAAGTTGTCATTTAGGTTGTCGAATTGTGCTAACGCGGTGCTAACAGAACAGGCCAAACCGGCCTTCGCCGGCGGCAACCACCGGCAAAATACACCCATTCCAGATTGCGGCTTCCCTCTGCATAACTCCCACCAGCAGCAACAGATAGCCAACACCGGCAAACAAGGTTAAAATAGTCGGCGCTGGGCTGCCGCAGTCTTTCTCCTCTTCGGCAGCCCAGGGGAGCGTGGCGCCGAGCGAAGCGAGGAAAAGCGAGGCGATCACGCCGGGCGACAGCCACGCGGATGGCCGACCCGGAGGCGGTGGCCTCGATCAATGCTGGAATAGGGCCCCGCAAATCCGGGAGCGTGTGCAGCTTGATGGCTCCCTTTTGTCTGCGGAATCGTGGTGGCATCCAGCGCGTAGACGGTCTGGTCCAATTCCGTCCCAAAGTCCTCGTTCCGATAGAGGGCCCGCGCCCGGTGAATGAGGATCTGGGCGGTCAATCAGGGTGAGTGAAAACTTGACGGATGCCGAAACGTTGGCGCAACGAACGGCGCGCTGCATCGAGTTGCTGGAAGAAATTTCCGTCGATCGCGGGTTGTTGGCTGAGCTGCCGGTGGATCTGGTGATTCGGCTGCTTAATGCGGCAGGGAAGGCCTCCAAGCCGGATCAAGCAGACCAAGCGCTGTTGTGGAAAGCTCGGCGACGCAAGCGCCAAGATCGTCGCAAGGCGCTGCGCACGGCCGACCAGCGTACGCTGGATACAACAGGAATTCGCCGCCAGCGGTTGCAATTGGTCTACCCGACACCTCTACCGGGAACCGGCACCGGAATTTACCAGCCGCAGCTTCAGCCGCAGCCGGACAAGCCGGTCGAATCGCCGGTCAAATTTCCCGTTCAATTGCTCGAACCGCAAGACTGCTACATTTGCAAAGATCCTTACCGGCAGGTCCATTTCTTTTACGACTTGCTCTGTCCTTCCTGCGCCGTGTTTAATTGGAAAAAGCGCCTTCAAACGGCCGATCTCTCCGGCCGCGTCGCAGTGATCACGGGCGCTCGTGTGAAAATCGGCTATCAAGCCGCCATCCTGTTGTTGCGGGCCGGAGCGCAGGTGGTTGCGGTGACTCGGTTTCCGAAGGACGCAGCGGCGCGCTATTCCAAGGAGCCGGATTTTGGGCAGTGGAAAGACCGCCTGCAAATTTATGGTCTTGATTTGCGCCACACGCCGAGCGTGAAAACTTTTGCCGCGCATCTCAAAACGGCCTATGACCGCCTGGACTTTATTCTCAACAATGCTTGTCAGACGGTGCGCCGCCCGCCCGGATTTTATCGGCATCTGATGGATGGCGAAACTCAGCCGCTGGAAGTATTGTCTCCTGATGCCCGCCGTCTTCTGGCCAACCATGAGATGTTGCCGCGCAAGCTCTCCACCCTCCGGCTGCAGCATTCGGCGGAATTGACGCATCTGCCGCTCCTGGAAGAGGAAGCGCAGCGAGCCGATCAGCTCTTTCCGGCCGGCCAGTTGGACGCCGATTTGCAGCAAATCGATTTGCGCAAGCACAACAGTTGGCGATTGCCTTTGGCCGAAGTGTCCGCCATCGAGCTGCTCGAGGTGCAGTTGGTCAATGCCGTGGCACCGTTTATTTTGAATGCCAGATTAAAACCGCTCATGCTTACGTATCCGTCCCGGGACAAGCACATCGTCAATGTCTCGGCGATGGAAGGACAGTTCTACCGCGCCTGCAAAACGGACAGGCATCCCCATACGAACATGGCCAAAGCCGCGCTGAACATGATGACACGCACCTCGGCCGGCGATTACATCAAAGACGGGATTCACATGAACAGCGTCGATACGGGTTGGATCACCGATGAAGATCCCGTGGAGCTGGCCGAGCGCAAGCGCGCCAATCATCACTTCCACCCGCCGCTGGATCATGTCGATGCCGCAGCGAGAATTTGCGATCCGATCTTCTCCGGTTTTTTGACCGGCCGGCATGTCTGGGGCCAATTCCTGAAAGATTATCAACCGACGCGGTGGTAGGGCATCCCAAGGTGTTTTGTGCCAAATTTTAGAGCGGTTGAAGTAAACTTGAGCTTGTGAGCTCTCCCCAGACCGCTTTGGTGACAGGGGCATCCACCGGCATCGGGTTTGAGTTGGCCAAGCTGCTGGCTCGAGACGGTTGCTCCCTCGTTTTGGTTTCCCGCACGCCTGAGCCGTTGGAGCGGGCGGCCGGCGAGCTTCGCGAAAAGTATTCGGTCCAAGTCCGCTGCATTCCCAAAGACCTGGCCATTCCGGGCGCCGCCCGCGAACTTTCTCAAGAGCTGGCGCGTCAATCCCTCTCCATCCAGATTCTCATCAACAACGCCGGTTTCGGCCGCCAGATGCTCTTCCACAAAACCGACTTTAAGACGATCTCCGAAATGATCCACTTGAACGTCACTGCGTTGACGGAGCTGACCCATCTTTTGCTTCCGGGGATCCTGGCTGCCCGCGGTAAAATTATGAACGTTGCTTCCACGGCTGCTTTTCAACCCGGGCCTTCCATGGCGGTCTATTATGCGACCAAAGCTTACGTGCTTTCTTTCAGCCAGGCGCTCTGTTTGGAGCTGGCCAAGACAGGCGTTTCCGTGACCACGCTTTGTCCGGGCCCCACCGATACGCCTTTTCGGGAGCGCGCCGGCATGACCGATGCGCCGATTTTTCGTCTGGGGGGCATGCCGGCGGCCCGTGTGGCCCAAGCCGGTTATGCAGGATTAAAAGTGGGTTGTCCCGTGGTTGTTCCCGGGGCGACGAACTTGCTGGCCACATGGCTGGTCCGGTGGGTTTCACCTCTTTTTGCGGCGCGGGTCGTCGCCGTATTGCATCAACCGGTGCAAGACAAGAAAGCGTTCCACTTCAACGGGGAGGATCCATGAATAAAGCAGTTGCCGTCGTCTTGATGGCCGGGTTGGCAGGCGGTGGATTCTACGTCCATCATCGCTACAACCACGACCACAGGTTCCGGCGGCAGATGAATCAGCGCATGGAAGGGGTCAAGGAGTGGTACGAGGGGTTCTTTTTTGAGGACAAGGGCATGAGCGAGGATTTTTCCGACGCGGGGTCGGTCAAGAATTGGAACCAACAACAGCGCGATTTTCATGAAGGCCGGATTGATGGGCGCGACTTGCTGAAAACTTCCCCGGAGGAAAGGGAGGGGGCGCGCCGCCCCCGCGGGAGCCGGAACCGCGCCACCGGAACGGATCACTCGGTGGATTGATGCCATGAACAACAATAAACCGTGGATTTTCTGGATGGTCGCGGCGGCGGTTTTGGCGGGCGGATGGAAAGTGAATGATCGGTACCACCACGACCACCGTTTTCGCCGCGCATTCAATGAACGCTGGGAATCCGTGCAGGGATGGTGGCAGGGATTGTTCGCGCCGATGCCGGTCATTTCGGAGGAATCTGAGCAGGAAGCCGAGTTTCATCAAAGAAGGATTGAGGAGCAGTTGGGCAACGCCAATTTTGCCATTGGCCGGCAAAAGCAAATGCAGCAGATGATGCAGGGAATTCAAGGGGGCTTCGGCACGGGGGAGACGCCCAAGTTCGAAGATCACAATCCGCGCGACGATGACGACGCCGGTGCTTCTTATGAATATGAAGACTCTCCCAACGCCACGCCGGAAGAGTAGCTGAAACGGAAGACGGCGAAAGATGGACGTTGCCACGCAAGCCATTGGTCGTTTGAGGGGAGAGATCCGGAAGTTTCTCTGCAAGGAAATTCCGTTGGAGGTATTGCAGCAGAAATTTCGGGAATCCGGCTTGGACATCACCCTCGCCCCGGAGGGGAGCTATGCCTTTGTGGTCCGCTGCCCGGCCGCCCAGCGCACCCCTTTCATTTTGGAGGTTTTTTCGGGGTTGCCAAAGCTGTATGCGGTGGACCCTCCGACTGAAAAACAGGGGTCCTATCTCATTGTGGGACATGATGTTGAATGCCTCAGCGGCATCCTGACGGAGCTGACCCCGCCGGCCTGCTCGTCGATTTTCATTGATTTCCCCCTGCGGAAGGGGTAGAATACCTCCACATGAAAACCATCGGATCCGCGCCAATACGCATCAAGTGGGGCAGCGTCTTTTTCATGTCGCTCATCCACGTCATCGCCATCGTATTTGCCGCAACAACGTTCACGTGGCCTGCTTTTTGGCTCTTTATGATCATGCAGGTGATCACCGGCATGTTGGGCGTGACGTTGTGCTATCACCGGCTTTTGGCGCATCGCAGCTTCAACATTCCGAAGCCGCTGGAGTATCTGCTGGCGGTTTGCGCCTGTTTGGCCTTTCAAAACGGCCCGGTCAAGTGGGTGGCCGTCCATCGCGTCCACCACGCCTATTCCGACCGGCCTCAGGACCCGCACAGCCCCACCCGGGGGTTTTGGTGGGCGCACATCGGTTGGCTGTTGTGCCACGATGAATTCTTGGACAATTGGGAAAATTATTCCAAATGGGCCCCGGATTTGGCCAAAGACCCCGTCCACCGGTTTCTCAATCGCACCCACGGCATCTATCAATTCATATTGGGAGCCCTTCTGTTTGCGTTGGGAGGATGGCCGTTTGTGATTTGGGGAGTTTTTGTACGCGTGGTTTTCGTCTGGCATGGAACGTGGCTGGTCAATTCCGCCGCCCACATCTGGGGTTACAGGGCTTTTAAG
>JACQQZ010000001.1 GCA_016206755.1 Candidatus Omnitrophota bacterium | reverse complement strand
GTGACCCAGATCACCACATCCGCTTCCTCCCAGGCCGCGCGCGCGACTTCCAGCAGGCGCTGATCGAGCATCGTCGGAGCTTTGCCGAATCCCGGCGTGTCCAGAAAAAGAATTTGCGCGTCCGGGCGGGTGAGAATGCCGAGAATTTTGTCGCGGGTGGTTCCAGGGCGCGGGGTGACAATGGAGAGTTTTTCGCCGACGAGCGCATTCATCAGCGTCGATTTTCCGACGTTGGGCCGCCCGACGATGGCCACCGTCCCGCAGCGAAAAGAGCGAAGCGGTGTCTGACACCGTCCTGCGGTGTCAGACACCGAAGTCATTTTTTTACGCGCCGGCTGTGTTTCTTCAGCCATTCAGCCACATCCTGCACCGTCACCTTACGTTCAATGATGCGCATCATCCATTCATAACCCAGCGACTCAGAAACCTCCAATCGGTAACCATTTAAATCCAATGTCAAATCAACGCACTCCCACGCCATCCGCTTGTTGCCATCTACAAAAGGATGGTTGCGAACAATCGATTCTGCGAGCGCAGCCGCTTTCTCGAAAATACCGGGGTAGAGATCTTGTCCGTCGAAAGTCGCCTGAGGACGTGCCAGGGCAGAACGCAAAAGCCCTTCGTCCCGAAGACCTGCATCTCCGCCGGCTTCTTCGATGACACGTCGGTAAATCCATAAAACTTGTTGATAACCGAGAGTCTTCACTCCGCCAAACGTTTCAAGAGGGGCAGATTCCGCTTGATCGAATCGTCAACTCTGCGCCGGAATTCTGGGGTGACGACATCTTGAGCGTATTGTGCTTCAAGCAATCGAATCGCTTCATCCAACAACGCTGATTGCGGGATGCGTGTCTTTTCAGAAAGTTGCTTGAGTGCATGGATGCGTTTCGTCTGTAATTGAGTGGAATACTTGGCCATCATGGAAATGTCCTCCTCGTCATGAATTTACCTGATAAAACATGATCTGTCAAGAAATGAGCTGCCTGGAACAGGATTACGCAGCCAGATCGAGATAGATTTGCGTCCATTCGACGGCGTTGCGTTGCGCAGGCGGGAGGAGCTCTTCGAGGCCGCTGGTTGCGATGTCTTCCGGAATCAATCCCGGGCGTTGCTGAAGGAATGCCTGGGTTTCTTGAGTACCGACGGCAAATTCGCGCTCCGGATGGCGCTCTTTGAGCAGCCGCAAGCGAGAGCGTAACGCCTCGGCTTTCGGATCGTCCGAATCAATCAACACCGTGTTTCCTTTGGAAAATTCCAGCAGAACGCGGACAAATGCCGCCGGGTGGGTGAAACGTAGAACCCGTCCGCCGGAAGGATGAGCCGGCGAAGAAGGGGTGGTTGTGGAGGGTTGGGTGGCTTGATGGACTGCCTCGACGGCCGCCGCGATGTGCGCCGTCTGAGATTCCTCCAACCCAGAACCCAAGAGGGCTTCGCCGTTTGCAATGACTGTCTCTGCGGGAGCCATGTATTCGAAGAAAGTTACTTTCTTATTTTCATCGTAGTGAGCCCCGCGGCGTCTTAACCCCAGACGCTCATAAAATTTTTGGGCGCGCTCATTGGACTTCGCCGTGTCCAACGTTAGGTAAGGACCGATGGCTTGGGCCTGCGCTTCACGAGCGACCGCCACCAAAAGACGCGCACCGAGGCGTTGATTCTGCACATCTGGGCGCACGCTGAGTCTATAAATAAAAGGCCCTCGGAAACGCCGGGCGATGCGGTAGTCAGGATGTCCATTGGTGGCATAAACGTAGGCGACCGGCACGTTATTGTTGTCGACCGCGGCGAAGCTGAGATTAAAAAGCTCCGGCAGTAAGGTTCCCGTCCAAGGACGCATCTCCATTGAAAAACGCTCCGGCCCCCACCGCGGTTCCTGATCCCACACCGGCTCGCCTACCTCTATCGCCGCCAGATCACTCGCATGACGATACGCAAATTCCCGCGTGACCGGCACAATCTTAAATTCTTCCAAACCGGCGGGTGAAGCCGCCTGGATGCGCGCTTGGAAAGCGTTTGCATCTTCTTGAGCCAAAGCTTTTGCTTCTCTCCAAACGGTTTCCAGAGCCGGGGAAAGTCCGGCAGGAGTAAAGTCTGGGTCATCGAGATAGCGAATGGCGGCGGCAGTCACCAAGGTCAGGGCTTTCCGCGGAAGATCGTGTTCAACGACGTTGTGAAGGGCTCCGAAAAGACGCTCTCCGTTGCCCAGTTTCCGCGCAGGATCGCGCGCGATCCGCTCGACGGTATCTCCCAATGCGACATTCCAAAACCGCCCATTCTCGGCAACAAATTCTTTTACGTATTCTTCGAGTTCGCCTTCTTGAAATGCATCTGGATAAATCTTTTTGAGCCCTTCTGCCGTTTCGAGCATCGCCTGCCGGACGATGGCTCGGATGGCAGGATTGTCTCTCATGCCGGCACCGGGATTGAGTTGTGAAGTTCTTGAAACATCTTGCCGTGTGACTGAAGGATTTTGCACGGCCGCCGTTAAAACGGCGCGGGCAAAGTCGCCCATATTAAAGAGAAGGATTTTGCGCTCGCGATAAGCGCGGATGTCCGAAACGGCTTTGACTCCATTCCATTGAGGCGGAGGCCCACGAACGGCATTGCCGTCAACCAGCAACGTCGTGTCGTACGTGCCTCCTTCGATGCGGACGTCGAGCCGGCGCCCCTGAGGCGGCACGGCAATCTGAACAACCGCTCCGACGAAACCAACCTGGGTTTCTATGTAACGCCTCAGCTCATCGTCCGGAGCAGGAGGGGCGCGGCCAAGCACCATTTCTCGCAAAGCTGCCACCTGGGGCTGGTCCACGGGAAGATTCTCGGCAAAAACGATGTTCAGCGGCTCTCGGCGGCCCGCCTCCCACCGCGCCTGAATCATGGCAAAAAAGGCGCCGGCCAATTCAGCATCCATGTTGGGCGCGCCGACACAGGTAAAGATCCAATCGGCGCGGGCGGCCTGGGCTGCCAACGCTTCCACGGGGAGCTGCCGGTCCTGCTCGGGAGCAATTCCCCAAAAATGCCGCACCGGCAAGGGAGGTTGTTCTCCGTCGACAGCAACAGGAATCACTTGAAATTCTTCCGCCTCTTGTAAATCCTGAATCGGAGCGGCAAAGGCATCGGTGTAGAAGATGTCCATGTCATTGTCAGTTAAAATAGGGCCCAAATGTCCGCGCCCGATGTTCCCCGCCCCGAAAATAATGGCGCGCTGCTGCGGAGTTTTGTCCGGCCGGCCCAACTCCTCCAATCCAACCGGTTGCAGGTGAGAGGTCAAACTGGTCGCCGTGTTTGGAGAATCGCCGGCCTGGGGACGCAAGGCCCAGGCCGGAATTCCTGGGGGAAGGGTGAGTTGGAGGGCAACAAAAACGGAAACTTTGAAATAGGAACGGCTGCGCACAATGCGAGTATAGCCGGTGTGAGAGGGTAAATTCAAGGAATATAACTAGATTTTTTGTTGATTAATTATTGCTGCCGGGCGGCAGATCTGGCAGATCATCGGCCAGTTGATACGAGACCGATCCGGGACCGAAAGCTTGCGAAAAATCGTAGATGTCCTTGAAGTCGCCCAGGCGATCTTGTTCGGTTTTGCTCAACACCTTGGCCTCGACGAGTGCAAATACGATCCGTCCAAAATCTTCCGTGGTCTTTAGTCCCCAGTGCTCAAAGACGGTGTGGGTGAGCCCGCCGAATTGCTCCAAGGCATACTGCCGGATGCCGGTCAAAAGCTCCGGCCCTGTCACATGCCTGGGCTCCGGTAGACTGGTGACCGTGAAGTGAAGAGCCGCCAAAGTAAAAAGATAGGCCTCCGGCGAGTAACGAGGATTATCGCGGCAAAGCTGGGCGATCGTTTTAAGAAGTTCCTTCGAGGTTTGCGACATCTCACTCATGATGATACCCGATCAGTGGCCCCTTGACCACTGGACCGCTTTTAGCCCGATCAGGATTCCCAGAATCGATTTGGCGTCGATGATTTCGTTGCGCTTGACCATGGCAATGGCTTGGGAGGCGCTGACGATAAAAGGGGCGATCATTTCATCGCGATCCTTGGCGGGGGGATTGGCCAGTTTTTTCAATCCTCGGGCGCGGTAAAGGCGCATCTCTTCCGTCGAGACGCCTGGGGCCGGGAAAAATCTGAGCAACAGCTCGTAGTGCGCCGCAGAATAGCCAATTTCCTCGGCCAATTCCCTCCGGCAGCAGGCCAGAATGCTCTCTCCCGGCTCGCTGGTTCCGGCTGGGATTTCATGGATGAAGCGTTCGATGGCGGCCCTGAACTGGCGGATCATGACGATACGGCCATCGGGCAAAACCGGCAGCAAAACCACCGATGGGGGATGATGAATGACCTCCCGGTCGAACGTATGCCCATCTTTCCAAAGGACGGTGTCCCGGGTCAAAGAGACGTTCCGGCCCCGATACAAAGTTTTGCGGCGTATGATGCGAAATGATTTCGGCATGGGGTGTTTTGCGGGCTTACTGTACCGTACGGGAAAGCTTTTGACAAGGCCGCGTGTGGCTCCGTATAATGACCTCGACTCGCTTTCAGTCAATCCCGTGGAGCATTCCTTGATTCCGCTACTCCAGTTGGGCGCAAAGATTGGTTTTTACCTTCTTGCAGGCATTACCCTTTTCGGAGCCCTGGGGGTGGTGCTGACTCGCAACCTCTTTCACAGCGCGCTGTGCCTGGCCGCCGCCTTGATCGGAATCGCCGGCGTCTACCTTTATCTGGGAGCGGAATTTTTGGCGGTCGTTCAAGTGCTCGTTTACGTCGGGGCCATTCTGACTTTGCTCATCTTCGGCATCATGCTCACCGCCAAAATTGGCGACCCCTCCATTCCGCAGCTCAATCGCATCACGGGAGTCGCAGCGCTCCTGTGCGCGGCGTTTGCTTTGGCTCTTTTCCTGGCAGTCAAACACTCTCAGGTGCTGACCTACTCTTTCTCCCGCATCGTTCCTCTTGCAGCGTTGGGGCAAGGGCTGGTGACCACCTACATTTTGCCCTTTGAAATTTTATCGCTCATCCTCGTCGGAGCGCTCGTCGGAGCCATCGTGATTGCCCGGAGAGAAGGCCCCGGCGAATGATCCCCCTGGGCCATTTTCTCATCTTGAGTATCTTGCTGTTTTGCATCGGGCTCTTCGGCGCTTTGAGCCGGCGCAACTCCATTGCCATTCTGATGTCGATTGAGCTGATCCTCAACGCCACCGTCCTCAACCTGGTGGCCTTTAACGCCACCGTGAAGAATTCCCCATCGGCCGATGGGCAAACGCTGGGGCTTTTTGTCATTGGCATTGCGGCAGCCGGGGCGATTGTCGGGCTGGCGCTGATCTTCAGCATCTGGCGCCAAACACGGAACATCTTCTCCGATGAAATCACGCTGCTCAAAGGTTAAGCCATTGAAGTCATGAGTCCCTGGCTCTTTCTGATTCCCGCAATTCCTCTGGCCGGCTTTCTGATCAACATCTTTTTTGGGCGGGGACTAAAGGAATGGAGCGCTTGGGTAGCATTGGCTGCAGCCGCTGCGGCCGCCTATTTAAGCATTGTGGCATTCCTGAAAGTTGCCGCGGGACAGACGCTTGCCGTGCAATGGCGCTGGCTGCCGTTGGAAGGAGAAGTTTTTCGTTTGGGGTTTGTCGTCGACCCGATGTCGGCCGTGATGCTGCTGGTCGTCGCCGGAATCGGCTCGCTGATCGTCCTTTACTCCGTCGGCTACATGCATGGAGACCCGAGATTCCCCCGGTTTTTCGCTTACCTGTGCCTGTTTTTGGCGTCGATGCTCCTCCTCGTTTTGGCCGATCACTTCCTGCTACTTTTCATCGGTTGGGAGCTGGTGGGGCTGTGCTCCTATCTGCTCATCAGTTTTTGGTTTGAAAAACCGTCGGCGGCCAGTGCCGGCAAGAAAGCATTTTTGACGACGCGCGTCGGAGATGCCGGATTCTTGCTCGGGCTGTTTCTTGTTTTTGCCTCGACCGGTGTTTTGAGATTCTCAGAGCTTCACCATGCCGCGGGGCACGGCTCTCCTCTGCTGGGCCTTGCCGCCGTCCTCATTTTCTGCGGGGCCGCCGGAAAATCAGCGCAGTTTCCGCTGCACGTCTGGCTGCCGGACGCCATGGAAGGCCCGACGCCCGTGAGCGCACTGATCCATGCGGCGACGATGGTGGCAGCCGGCGTTTATTTGATTGCCCGCACCTTTGTTTTGTTTGAAGCCAATCCGATGGCCCTCCAAACCGTTGCCGTCATCGGCACCATCACTGCTTTTTTTGCAGCCACGATTGCCGTAACGCAAACGGACATCAAGCGCGTCTTGGCGTATTCCACCATCAGCCAATTGGGCTTCATGATGCTGGGGCTGGGGGCCGGCTCCGCCTTTGCCGGGATGTTCCATCTGGTGACGCACGCCTGGTTCAAGGCGCTGCTCTTTTTGGGCGCCGGTTCGGTGATCCATGCGCTCCATCACCAGGATGTGACCCGGATGGGCGGGCTGTGGAGGCGGATGCCGGTGACGGCGGTCACCTTCACGCTGGCGGCGATCGCCATGGCCGGGATTCCGCCCTTTTCCGGGTTCTGGTCCAAGGAGGAGATCTTCATGGAAGTCGCCGCCTCGCCCATTTTGGGGGATGGTTTTCTCCTGCTGGCCTGGGGGATCTCATTCCTGACGGCCTTCTACATCTTCCGTGCGGTGATCCTCGTTTTCTGGGGTCAGACCCCGAAGGGTCTGACCCCGCATGAATCCCCGCCGGTAATGACGATCCCGCTGATGGTGCTGAGCGCGGGTGCCGTCGGGATCGGTTTCATCAACAGCGCTTGGACGGGGCACGGGTTCCAGCGTTTTCTGGAAGGGATAAGTGTTCACGACCAGATGGTGGGCCACTTCGGTTTGGCGGCGCACGAAATCCCGGCTCATGTAAATCTGGGCAAGATCCAGCTCGTGTCGATCCTGGTCGGGCTGGCCGGGATCGCCTTGGCGCTGGTGCGTTATGGGTTGGGCATCCGGCTGCTGCCCAGGGGGGTGAGGACCCTGTTGGCGCCGGGTTACCGGCTGGTGGCCGGCAAATACTTCGTGGATGAGCTGTACGAAGCGGTACTCCTCAAACCGATCCGGGACTTCTCACAGCGTGCCCGGGTCTTCGATACCCAGGTGGTGGACGGCGCCGTGAACGGGGCCGGGCTTTTGGGGCTGCGGCTGAGCGCCGTCAAGCGCTGGGTGGATGACCACCTGGTGGACGGCGCCGTCAACGGATTGGCGGTCGGCTTCGGCCGGGCGGGAGCGGCGCTTCGCCTGATCCAGACCGGCTTGGTTCAGAATTATCTGCTCATCGCTTTAAGCGGCGCGGCAATTCTTTTTTGGGTGCTCCGATGAATCAGTCCCTGTTGAGCCTCATGGTATTCCTCCCCCTGGGCGGGGCGCTGGCGGTACTGGCGATTCCAGGCCGATGGGAGCGGGCCATCCGGACCGTAGCCACCTCGGCCACCCTGATGGTGCTCGCCCTGAGTGCCATCATGCTGCTCAGGTTCCAGCCGGATCTTCCGGGCTTTCAGTTCGAGGAGAAGTTCCAGTGGATCCCCCAGATCAACGTCTGGTACCACCTGGGGGTGGATGGGATCAGCGTGGCACTGGTGTTTCTGACGGCGCTTCTCTCCTTCGTCGCGGCGGTGGCCTCGTTCGGGATCGGCGAGCGGGTAAAGGAGTATTTCTTCCTGTACCTGTTGCTCGTGACCGGCATGATGGGCACCTTCACGGCCCTCGATCTTTTCCTCTTCTACATCTTCTGGGAGATCGTGCTGGTGCCGATGTATTTTCTGATCGGCATCTGGGGCGGGCCAAAGCGGGAGTATGCGGCCATCAAGTTCTTCCTCTATACGCTGGCCGGCTCCGTGGCCATGTTGCTGGCCATCCTCGCCTGTTACTTCTCCACCACCCCGCACAGCTTCTCGATCCCCGGCCTGATCGCGCAGGGGCTCACCCTGCCGGATGCGGCGCGGGGGTGGGTGTTCCTGGGCTTCTTCCTGGCCTTCGCCATCAAGG
>JACQQZ010000136.1 GCA_016206755.1 Candidatus Omnitrophota bacterium | reverse complement strand
GTCCTGCACCAGCAGCACCGTCTCCGCTTCCGCGGTCTCAACAATCGGAATTTCATTTTTCTCGGAGGTGGTCAGCGTGCCGGTTTTGGAGCTGACCTCCGGCCGCACCTTCATCTGGATGAAGCCATCCCGCGCAATCGTGGGAGTCACGTAAAGCTTGATGCCGATGTCCAGGAAAGTGACCGTTTCAGCCGTCACCGCCGTTCCGGTTCCGGTCTGTGAAACAGCTTTGGTGACGAATGGCTCTTTGGAACCGACCAAAATTTTCGCCTCTTGATTGTTGACCACCGTTAAGCGCGGCTCGGACAAAATTTTGGTGTCCCCGTAAGTTCTGAGGGCTTCGATGATCACCCTGTATTTATTGCCCTCGGAGGTCGGACTGGCCACGCGCAAAAGGCCGCCGCTGGCCAGACCCAGCGATCCCATGCCCTTCAAGGTAATGGTTTCGCGGCCGAGCGCCTCCCAGTCGATGCCGAATTGATAGGCATCCGAAAGATTGACTTGGATAATTTTCGCTTCAATCAACACTTCGGTGGACCGTTCGTCGAAGGCCCGCGCCATCTTTTCGACTTCGTTCAATTTGTACGGAAAATCGGTCACGGCGATTTTATTGGTTCTCTCATCCACCGAGAATCGCCCGACCCCCTTGGTCAGCAGATCCGGCAACAAGGCGGAGAACGCCTTGACGGTTCCGTAGCTGAAACCAAAAACGCGGGTCGCCGTCGGCAGATCCATGGCTTTCACAAGATCCATCATTTGCCCGATGGCTTCCGGCGTATCCATCAAAATCAGCGTGTTGGAAGGTTCATCGGCCACGACGCGGCCGAGATTCGACTTGACCTGAATCAGGGCGCGGCTGACATCGGCCACCCGCGCATACCGAGGCGTCACGGAACGCAGGACGGCGCGCGATTTGTAAGGATGGCCGTAAGCCAATTCGTAGTCGCGCTGCGACATGACCGACAGAATGGTTCCATTGCGCTCAGCGGCCAGCTCGGAAGCAAGCAAGACCACTTCCAGCGCGTCTTCGACAGGCACCTCTTTGAGGTAAAGCGTCACCTGCCCCGTCACATTTTTTCCGACCACAAGATTGAGCCCGGCTTTGTTGCAGAGAAGCTTCAACACCTCGACGACATCGGTATCGCGGAACTCCAGCGACACCCGGGAGGGCTCGAGAAGAAGGGGGGGTTCTTCCGCCCGCGCGCCGGAAACGCCCTGCGTGCAAACCAAAGACAGAGACAGAACAAGAAGCCTTAGAGCGCCTTTTAAGAACCTCCCGTGGCCGCGCGGGGTTCTGAAAGGCGCTCTAAAAACGCAGGACCGCTTCACCGTCTTCGCTCTCCACAAGGACCTGCCCGGATTCAATGCGCTTGACCCGATAAGGGCCCGCGCGGTCTCCTTCGGAGACCCACACGGAACGCCCGCCTTCCGCATCCGCCAAGTAAGCTCGAGGAGGCGGACCGATGTCAACCCCTTTGACAACCCACTGCGCGGTCGCTTTGGAAGCCACGTCGACTCCGGCCGGCGCGGAGGATGTCCTGACTGTGGTGGTGGACCGGAACAGCCCCTCCGGGAAAACCACTCTGACGGCAGGGGCTGCAGGAGGCGTTGCGAGAGAAGGCAAAATCGGATCCGGTTCCAGCAGGGGACGGCGCATCCAAGCAATGACGATGAAAGCCGAGGCGATCACTCCAAGGATCACCAGGCGCCGCGTCCAGGCGCGCAGCGTGATGACCTCTTCGAGCGTTGGCGTCCCCAACGGGATCATTTTTGGATTCCGCCGGATGCCGGCCATTCCAAACGAACGCGCAGCGTCACAGGCGCTTCGGCTTTCGGCTGCGTGATCAATTGAACGGTTTCGATTTTCAGCGGAGGGCGATGCCGCGAAAGACCTTCCAAATAAGAACCGATTTGAGACGCCGTTCCCTCCAAAGCCAGCTCCGCCGCATTTTCGGAAGGTTTGAGCTCAAAGATACGAAGTCCCAAAGAACGCGCCTGGCGGCTGACCTCCTCCAAAATTCCGGCGTTTTCCAACGAATCGCCGAAAACCGCCTGCACCTGGGCGTTGACCTTTTCCGAAACAGCCGCCCAGCCCTTGAGATGCGCCCATTTGACGTAAAGCTGGCTTTTCTGGCGGAATGACTGAGAATATCCCTCCGCAAGATCCAGCCCCAAACGCGCCAGCAATCCCGCCGCCAACAGGCCGATGCAGATTCCAAGAATTCTCTTGCGCACCGGAATCCTCATGGAACCACGCCCTCAACGGACAACTCGTATTCCACCTGTCCCGGCGTGCGCTCAGAGGCGGATTTCAAGCGGACATTCCGGATGCCTGAGCGGCTGGACAGCGCCGAGGTGGTTGTAAATAAAATGTCATAGCTGGGAGCGGTCCCTTTGATCTGCAGGCGTCCGGACGGTTCCAGGGAAGCGATGCTGATGGTCATCCCCGCCGGAAGTCCGGAGGTCACGTCTTGCAACAATTGCAGCATTTGCTGCGTATGGCGCTGCACCTGAAGACCGCTTCCGAGCAATCGAAACCGGGTTTGCACGGCGCGGGCCTGGGGCTCCGACTCCGCGACGCGGCGTTCCAGCGCGCGCAGCTGCAGCCGCTCATGGGCGACGACCGCCGCCGCCAGCGAGACGCACGCCAGCAATCCCGCCCCCGCCCAAATGTAAACATTCCGCAAAACGGCTTGGATTTCCGCCTGCTGTTGTTGACGGCGAATTTCGGTGGGCAGGAGATTGAACGCGATCTGCCGCGGGCGGGTGGCCACACCCAGCAGATCGGTCATCTCCACTTCGTGCAGAAGCTCCAATGTGGCTTGCGTCATCGGCTCATCCCAGAATTGGGTCGAGGCCGGATCGACGAGATTGACCGGAAAACCGAGTTGCTGCTCCAGAAGCTGTTCATCGTCGCGGGGGTTTGCAAACGCCCCCATTACCAAAACAGATTGGGGCGGCAAGCCCTTGGGCTCCCGGGAGTAGGCAAGCACCGTTTCCTGAATCAGCGCGCTCAAACGCGTAACATCCAAGCCAGCCCACGCGACGCGGCGCATGGAAACCAGCTGGTCGCCGACCACGATGCCCAGCTCCACCGATTCCCCGGTCGCCGCCGCGAAGCACCAGGACTGGGGCGGCGTTTGATTCATCTTGTCCCAGAGCCGGCCGGCCCAGAGTGCGACCCCTTCCGTCGAGACAACCACCGCATCCGGTGTCAGCCCGGCGGATTTGGACAATCGCACCAAGCCGTCGATGACCGGCCGGTGGATGGCGGTGATAAAAACGCGCGTTCCGGCGTCATCCCGGGCCAGCGGCTGGCAAGCCAAAACGAACTCTTCCACCGGAAACGGCAATTCACCGTGCAATTGATACGTGGCCAACGAAAGGAGCTCGGAGGGCTGATGCGAAGGCAAAGTGGCGTAGCGGACGAAGACTTCATTGCGCGGGACGATCAGAACGCACCGGCCCCACGGCTTGTCGAGCGTTTGAACCATCTGCTGCAGACTTTCCTGGAGATCGGCGCCGGTTTTATCCTGGAGGTGGCGAACGGCCACATGACGCAGATGGAGCTGCTCCGCTTTTTGATCGGCTTGCAGCAGCTTGAGCGTTTTGCCTTCCACGCCCAAGAGAGTGATGCGTTCGAGCTTTGACCGAACCGCCGCTTTGGCTTTCATCGCTCCCTCCACTCTACCACTTTTATAGGAACTCCGGGGTCCGATCGAACAATGAAAGCCCGGACGGAACGCTTGACCGCATGGGGAAAAGCCGTGGCTTGAACTTCCACTTCGAAACAAGAACTTTTGACATCGAGCCATTGCCCCGCCACCAATGCGGCAACACTCGCCGATTCTTCAGCGGTAAAACCGAGCGGGCCGGAAAGCGCCGAGCCGATTTCTCCGGCCGATTGAAAAAGAGGCGGCTGTCCTTCTTGGGTGTTGGCTTCAACGAAATCAAAAATGCGCTGCGCCAAATCCCGGGACAATCCTAAAATTTCCAGCGCTTGCGGAGAAACCGTGTAGATGTTCAATGCCTTTGTCGTGCCCTGAGTGCGCAAAAGCGGCGCCAGCTCAGCCACCCGTCCCGGCTCCAATCCCAGGCGCACCACCAGCTCCTCCAAATGAACGAACGGCCGCTCGGCGCGCCGATCGATCAATTGTCCGGCCACATCTTTTAACTGCGGTATTTTTTCCAGATGCTCCATCTGCACTTCACTCAGCAGCATTTTACTTTGAGCATCCGAAATTTTTTTCACCTCCCAAGCATCCTGCCCAGGCGAAAATGCCGGTGTGGCCCACTTTTCCGGATGCGCCCAATCTTCCGTTTTGTCGTCCCGTGTCCGCTCGCTGTCTTTGTCCAGCTGCCAGAGCGCATACGATACGCCGGTTCGAACCATTTGGCCGGCGCGCAGCCGTTCCTGCTCGCGGCCGACCCAGCGGGCTTGCAACGCCACGCGCGCGGCCTGAGCCACAGTGACGCTGGTAAAAAATCCCAGCGCCCACAAGCTGACCAAAAGAACCGACCCGCGCGACAGCGGTTGTTTCATGGGGCCTGCTCAACGGTGCCCAGCCGGCCATGCGGCAAAACCACGATTCGCTCCAACGCGATCTCTCCCTGGCGGGGCCCGCGCAAATG
Source organism: Candidatus Omnitrophota bacterium (assembly GCA_016206755.1). GTDB lineage: Bacteria > Omnitrophota > Gorgyraeia > 1-14-0-20-64-10 > JACQQZ01 > JACQQZ01. Next base: position 3,073 of record JACQQZ010000136.1, on the reverse strand, counting down.
GAGCCGGATCCACACGGCTTGAGGAACGTTCTTCCTATTTTCATCATCCGCCCATTGTTTTTGCCACACGTAGCCCGAGGATTGCTCCGCATCCGCATAAGGAAACAGGAATTCGACCGACTCCACCGTTCCGTATTCCTGCCGGGATTCCGGAACGGCAATCGGCGGGTCTTTTTGAGAAACGATCGGCTTTCTCGAAGCCACCCACGTGCCCTGCCCGCCGCCGAAGGGGCGTTCATAGCTCCATCGAATTTGAGCCGGCCCTGTTTCATCGCCGGCGACGAATTGAAGAGACGTTTCGTTTCCTTCGAAAGGAAAATCTTCCGAAGCCAGCGATTGCAGCAACTGATCTTCGATTCCATGCAACGCCCGCGTCCCTTCACGCGTTAAAAGAGATATCTCTTCCGACTTTCTCCACGCTGCGAATCCTCCCCCGATCACCGTGGCCAGTGCCGCGAAAATGGCGGCGGCGATGGCGGCCGAAAGCAAAATCTCCACCAGCGTAAAACCGGCAGGGGCGCCCCCAGACCGCTTCATGAAGACTGAGAGCGCGAGCGGAACCAGAACCGGCTGATTTCAAATGCCCGCTCTTTGCCCCGGACCAGCCAGATCACTTTGGAACTCCACAGCTCCATCGGCGTTTTTTCATCCGGGATGATGCGCGTCTGCCACTGAAACCGGCCGGCGGCCCCCGGGATTTCCCGGGAAGCCCCTTGGGCCCAACCCTGCACTTCCATTTCGCCCAATGCGCGCTGCGCCAAGAGCCCTGCCTGAGCCGACAGAGCCGTTTGATTGGCTCCTTCCAAAACCCGCCCCAGGGACACCATGATCCCGGCCAAACCGGCGACGAGGATGGTCATGGCGATGATCAATTCCATGAGCGTCCACCCGGGGGCGCCGGCGGGGGCGCCGTCACCAATTCGTAACGTCATCGTCTCCGCCTTCAACGCCGTTGGGACCCCAGGAGGCAATGTCGTAATCACTGGCCGCGCGCTGAGCCGGAAACCGGTAAAAATAGAGATGACCCCACGGATCGACCGGCTGACTTTTCAGATAAGGACCTCTCCAATTCGCCGGGACCGGTTCGGTGGACGGTTTGACAATCAACGCCTGCAGCCCCTGCTCTGAAGTCGGAAAAACCCCGTTGTCCACTTCGTAAATGTCCAAGGCCAGCGGAATGGCTCCTTTGACGTCCGATTCCGCCCGGGCGCGCCGCGCCTGCTCGGAACGGCCGGCCAAACGCGGGACCAGCATGGCCGCCAGAATTCCAAGAATCACCACCACCAAGAGCAATTCCACGAGCGTGAATCCCCGCTTCCCTCCAATCCTCGCCGCCTTGAATCTTGTTTGCATTTTTCAGCTCACCGTAAAATTGATGTCGAAAATCGGAAGCAGCATCGAAAAAACAATTCCCGCAACCACGATACCGACCGCCAAAATCAAAAGCGGCTCCATCAGAGAGGAAGCCACTTTGACGCCTTGGTCCACATCCCGCTCGTAGGAAGAGGCCACGGACAAAAGACTCTGGTCCATGGCGCCTTCCGCCTCGCCGATGGCCGTCATGGTGACCAAAAGAGGTGCGGCGATCCCCGCCCGGCGCAAACTGTCCGAAAGCGAGACGCCTTCCAAGACATCCGTTTCGGTTCGAAGCAGCTGTTTCTGAAGCGCGGGGTCTTCCAGAGTCTTGTTGCTCAAACGCACCGCCTCCGGCAAAGAAACCCCCTGCTGAAGCATCAACCCCAGCGTCCGCGTCCATGAAGCCAGCTGCGCCGTAAAAATCACGCGGCCCAGCACCGGCAGTTTCTCCAGAACGCGAAACATCCGGCGCTTGAGCATCAACCTGCGCTCGAAATTCCGGATGGCCACGCGAATTCCTATCGCGGCGGCGATGAGGCCGGCGATGACAAAGCCCAGAACGCTGCGAAGCGAGAGCATCATGCGCGTCGGCCACGGCAACGGCTGCCCCAGCTCCACAAACAGCTTGGCCAACTGGGGAACCACCCAGATCACCAGGATGCAGGTGGTCAGGAAGCCGACTGTTAAAATCAAAGAAGGGTATGCGATCGCCGAAAGAATTTTCCCGCGCAGCTCGGCGCTGCGTTCGGAGGCGTCCGCGATGCGCAGAAGCGCCTGCTCCAAAGAACCGCTGAATTCTCCGGCCTGGACCATGGCAACCGTCACGGGAGAATAAACGCCGGTTGAACCCATGCCCTGGCTGAGCGGCTGGCCTTGGACGACATGGCCGCCGAGCTTGATGGCAAGCTCCCCCAGCGGACGGCCTTTTTCTTGCTCGGAGAGAAGGTGGAGAGATTGAACCAACGTGAGACCCCCATGCAACCCTTGAGCCAGCGTGCGGGCCCAAAGCGACGCTTCGGCCGCGCGCAGCGGACGAATACCCGCCGGAGAGATGGGAGCGGAATCGATTCCCGGGGACGGCGTTTTTTGTTTTTCGGAAGTCAGGGGATGAACTTCCAGGGGAAACAGGCCTTGAGACCTGAGCGCCTTGATCGCGCCGGAGAGGTCTTGGGCTTCTACGATTCCCTGCGCCTCGGTGGCAACGTCCCGCTTCGCCCGATAGGCGTACTGTGGCATCTTAGACGCAAGTCTATCACAGCGACTGGGTGACGCGCAAGACTTCGGCCTCAGTGGTCAGGCCTTGCTTGATCTTCTCCATGCCGTCCTCGCGCATCGAGCGCATGCCTTTGCCCTGGGCCAGCTTGCGGATTTCATCGGCGGGGGCGCGCTGGACGATCAGATTCCGGACGGCGTCATCGACCACAAAAAATTCAGAGATGGCGGTTCGCCCCTTAAAACCGGTCATCCGGCAACAGGACCCTTTGGCGCCGTGACACTGCGGACAAATCAACCGCACCAGCCGCTGGGCGACGGCGCATTCCAGGGAAGAGGCCACCAGGAACGGCTCCACGCCCATGTCCAAGAGCCGCGCCACGGAGCTGACCGCGTCGTTCGTGTGCAACGTCGAGAAAACCAGGTGCCCTGTCAGCGCGGTGCGAATGGTGATCTCGGCTGTTTCCAAATCCCGAACCTCGCCGACCATCATGATGTCCGGGTC
>JACQQZ010000143.1 GCA_016206755.1 Candidatus Omnitrophota bacterium | reverse complement strand
CTTTTGCCAATTGGCTGGTTTCTAACGAAAGGGTATTTAAAAGCAACAGCGGCCTGACGGGGCGTGCATTTATGAATGTTTTTTTGGGCCGTTCGGGATACCGCGGGCTTGATCATTCCAAGAAGTATCAAGCCGCAATCGGGAATACGGATCCTCAAATTTTTGTGGATTTTGTTCAAAAAAATCTGCAGCCGGTGCATGGAAGTGGTTTGGAAGAAGCCCTTCCGTCAATCCAGCCGGGACGCGCCATTGTTGTGAGCCGTTCCGCTTTTGAGCAAGTTCCAGGGCTCGAGGAAGCCGTTGCAGAACTCCGGGCGGCCGGCTTGGAAGAGCAGGTTTTTATATTGCCATCCGGTACAGATGCCCTGAACAATCTGTACCAAAGATTATCCGGATTCGCCGTCACTGTTTATGCAGCCCCGGGAGATTCTTGGGCAGTGCAATTTCAGGAAATGTTGACACGTCTAGGGGGTGCTGTACGTCGCGGACCCCTGGGCGGCCTGACCGTCTTGGTCGGCCACATGCTTCGCAATGTTGGCATTCCGGACCCTCTGAGCGCTCCGGATGCCGTTCGCAGATGGCTGGCGGAGCGCGCGCTTCGCTTGGCCGCGTAATTGAGCAGTGTTATACTCCCCCTATGCGTTTTCGGGACGTCGCTGAGGCCCTCAAGCTCCAGCACACCATCTTTGCGCTTCCTTTTGCTTACATCGGGGCTTGGGTGGCTGCGGCCGAAGGGGGCCGCACGGCTGGTTTTCCTGGGTGGCGTCTTTTAGGTTGGTTGACTGTGGCGATGATCGCAGCGCGGACGGCCGGGATGTGTTTTAATCGCGTGATGGACCTGCCTTTTGATCGCCTCAACCCCCGAACTGCCGATTGGCCGGTTTCTCAGGGGCGCGTCACGCCTGTTCAGTTGATTGCTCTTGGAATCGGAAGCACCCTCCTCTTCTTATATGCGGCCGGCGGGCTCAACCCTCTTTGCTTGAAGCTGGCTCCTATTGCTTTGATTGGCCTGGCGGCTTATCCGGCCTTAAAACGATTTACCTGGGCTTGCCATTTTGGATTGGGATTGGTTTTGGGCATGGCTCCGGCGGCGGGGTGGCTGGCCGTGACAGGAGCTTGGGACCCGCGCGTGATCTGGATTTTTGCCGCAGTCGCGTTCTGGGTGGCCGGTTTTGACATCCTCTACAGCACCATGGACGTTGACTTCGATCGAGCGAATCGGTTATACTCGATTCCGCAGCGCTTTGGCGTTCCTGCCGCGCTCAAAATTGCGCGGATAAGCCATTTTCTGATGATTGCCGCCATGGCGGTATTTGGAATGGCGACCCGCCGGCAGTGGGTTTATTGGATCGGCTGGGCAGCGGTTGCCGTCCTGCTGCATTTTGAGCATCAACTGGTCTCTCCCACCGACTTGAAGCGGGTGAATCAAGCCTTTTTTACTGTGAACGGCTGGGTAAGTTTAATTCTTTTTGTCGCAACCATCGCCGATTGTATTTAAACCGCATGCATTCTCCCATTGTCGCGTTAACAGGCGCTTCCGGATCTGTCTACGGCATTCGGCTTCTCGAGCTCCTTGTCGAGCAAGGAGTGGAGCCGGTTGTCATCGTCAGCGATGCCGGGCGATTGGTTCTGAAAGTCGAAATGGGCACGGATCGTTTAAGCGACTTGATCGGCGCGCGCGGCTACCGCGTTGAATCGGTCCAGAATTTCGCCTCCCCCATCGCCAGCGGCTCCTGCGCCTCCCCGGGGATGATCATCGCTCCCTGCTCGATGGGCACCGTTGCGGCGATCGCCCACGGAATCTCCGGCAATCTCATCCATCGCGCCGCCGACGTCGTTCTCAAGGAGCGCCGCAAGCTCATCATCGTCCCGCGCGAGACGCCGCTCCACGCGGGGCATCTGAAAAATCTCACCCGTTTAAGCGAGCTGGGCGCGCTCATTCTGCCGGCGATGCCGGCGTTTTATCACAGGCCGCAGCGCATCGAGGACTTGGTGGATTCCGTCGTCGCCCGCATCCTCGACCACCTCGGCGTTGATCACCCGATCATCCGAAGATGGGGAGAAGCGCCCAAGGAGGTGCCGCTCGATGACCGCCTTTAAATTCAAGGTCAGCGGCCCGCTGGCGCCGATTGCAGAAAAAGTCCGGCGAGGCGAGCGCCTCGACCGCGAAGACGGCGTCGCTCTTTTTAAGACCAACGACATTTTCACCTTGGGCTACCTGGCCAACCAAGTCCGCGACCGGGTGCACGGCGATAAAACGTTTTACACCCACACGCTGCACGTGAATTATTCCAATGCGTGCGTTCTCGACTGCGCACTGTGCGCTTACTACCGGCCGCTCGACAGCGAGGAAGCTTATACGTTCAGCGTGGAGCAGATGGCGGCCCAAGCGGAAGCCGCCGGCAAGCTCGGCGTGCGGGAATTTCACATCACCGGCGGGCTCAATCCAAAATTGCCGTTCGAATACTACGAGAATATGTTCCGCGGACTGCGCGCCAAGGTTCCGTGGGCGACCATTAAAGCATTCACTGCTGTCGAAATCGACTTCTTCTCCAAAAAATTCCGCATGACGGTGGAGGAAATCTACCGGCGTCTGGGCGAGGCGGGCCTGAACTGTCTGCCGGGTGGCGGCGCTGAAATTTTGGTCGATCGCGTGCGCGACATCGTCTGCAAAGGAAAAATTTCGGCGGCGCGCTGGCTGGAGGTGCATGAGATCGGCCACCGGGCAGGATTCCCCAGCAACGCGACGATGCTCTACGGCCACGTCGAGACCCTGGAAGACCGCGTGGATCACATGCTCAAGCTGCGCGGCGTGCAGGATCGCACGCAGGGGTTTTTGGCGTTTGTCCCTCTGAGCTTCCACGCCGAAAATACGGCGATGCCGGATCTCAAGCCGACCACGGGCATTGAGGACTTGAAAGTCTACGCCGTCAGCCGCCTGATGCTCGACAACGTCCCGCACATCAAGCTTCTTTGGACCTACGTCGGCACAAAACTTCTGCAAGTCGCGCTGGATTTCGGTGTGGATGACGTCGGAAGCACCAACATGGAGGAGCGCATCGTCAAGGCCGCCGGCGCCGACCACGGCGACCGGCCCACCCGCGACGAGCTGATGGAAATGATCCGCCATGCCGGACGCACGCCTTGCGAAGTGGACTCCCTCTATAGGGAGGGGCCGGTGCAGATGGCGGGGGAGTTGGTGGCCCCATCACCTGTCGTCGGCACGGAGTGCCGTCCCGTGGATGTCGCCTTTGGCGACAAAACAGGTGATGGGGTGGCGCGCCGATGATTCGATTGGGAGACATCGGATTTTTGAATTCTTGGCCGGTGACGTATGCGCTGTCGAAAGGCAAGGTGGAGTCCCCCTCGTCGCTGATCGTTCGCGCGATCCCTGCCGACCTCAACCGGCAATTGATCAACGGCCAATTGGAAGTCAGCGCCATTTCTGCCTTTACCTATCTCGAGCACCTCAACGATCTTTATCTGTTGCCGGATTTGGCCATCGGCTCCGATAGCGGCGTCAACAGCGTAATCTTGGTCAGCCGTCTGCCGATTGCCGAGCTTCAGAAGCAGACCGTTGCTTTGACGCAAGAGGGCGCGACCACCCCGGTGCTGTTGCGCATTCTCATGAAGCGCGCGTATGGCGTGGACTGCAATTACGAGGTTTCCCCCTTGAAATTTCCGGAAGTGCTGCTGCGTTATCCCGCGGCGTTGATCATCGGCGATGAGGCGTTGAAAGCCCTGCCTGCCGCCAAAGACGATTTTCAGACGTGGGATTTGGGAGCGCTGTGGCGCGAATGGACGCACCTTCCGATGGTGTACGCCGTTTGGGCGGCGCGCCGCGATGTCGCTCAAAGCCGTCCCGAAGAAGTCGGACAAATTCACGAGGCGCTGCTGGCCTCCAAGCAATGGGGCCTGTCTCATTTGGAAGAGGTGGCCGGCCAGGCCGCGCGCTTTGGGGGATTTTCAAAGCAGACAGTGCTCGATTATTATCACGGCATTCGGTATGATTTGGATATGAAGGCGCGGTCGGGACTTCAGCGTTATGCGCAAGAAGCGCAAGCCCTGGGATTTTTACCGGCGGAGACTGCAGATGATCGCCAAAGAAGCTGACCCCCAGATTGACCCCCCCGTCGATAGAGCGCTGGAAAAGGCGCGCGCCGGCAAGCGCTTGAACGCCGGAGAGGCCCTGGCGCTTCTTGAGGGCGCGCCTCTTTATGCCCTGGGGCAAGTGGCCGATAAGCGCCGCCGCCGGCTGCATCCGGATGCATTGGGGACTTTCGTCGTCGATCGCAACATCAACTACGCCAACGCCTGTGTCGCCGACTGTTCTTTCTGTGCGTTCTACCGGAAACCCGGGCATCCTGAGACCTATCGCTTGCCGACGGAAGAGATTCTGCGCCGGGTCGGGGAGCTTGTTTCCATCGGCGGCACGCAGGTGTTGCTCCAGGGCGGGCTGGACCCCGCGATCCCCTTGGGCTACTATGTGGAACTCTGCCGCACGATCAAAAAACATTATCCCAAAATCCACCTGCATTCTTTCTCGGCGCCTGAAATTGACATTATTTCCCAGGCCTCCGGCAAGACGTACCGCGAGATATTTTCTATCCTGAAAGAGGCCGGGCTCGACTCGATGCCAGGCGGCGGCGCCGAAATTTTAGTGGATCGCGTGCGCCGCATGATCAGCCCAAAGAAGCTCACCGCGGACGGATGGTTTGCCGTGCACCGCGCCGCCCACGAGTCCGGTTTTAAAACCACCTCCACGATGACGTATGGCTTCGGCGAAACGCCGGCCGAACGCGTCGAGCATCTGATGAAACTTCGCGAGCTTCAGGATGAAACGGGCGGATTTCGCGCATTCATCCCGTGGAGCTTTCAGCGGGGACACACCGTATGGG
>JACQQZ010000140.1 GCA_016206755.1 Candidatus Omnitrophota bacterium | reverse complement strand
TGCTCAAGCCCTCCGGGGTGATGCAGTTTGAAGATCCGTATTGGGGTGCAGTCATCGACAAAACGGCTTACGACCAATTTTATGATGAGCACGTGTTTCTGTTTTCCGCCGCCAGTCTCTCGAGAGCGTTCCGGCGGCACGGGCTGGAGTTGGTCGACGTTGAGCCCCAGCCGACGCACGGCGGCTCCATGCGTTACACCGTCGCTCACGCCGGATCCCGCGCCCCCTCGGAAGCGGTCCGGCTTCTTTTGGCCGAGGAGGACGCAAAAGGATTGCTCACTCCGCAGACGGCCGAGGCGTTTCGCCGGCGATGCGAAGCGTCCCGGGAGTGCCTACGGGCACTGCTGGACGATTTGCGCGCTCGCGGCAAGCGGGTTGCCGGCTATGCCGCAACGTCCAAAAGTACGACGGTGACCAATTACTGCAGAATCACCCCGGACCTTGTGGAATACATCAGCGACACCACCCCCTTGAAGCACGGGACGTTCAGCCCGGGCGCTCACATCCCCGTCGTCCCTGATGAGGTTTTTCAGACGAATCCCCCCGATGCCGCGCTCTTGTTTGCATGGAATCATGCCGAAGAAATCATGGAGAAGGAAAAACGATTTGAGGAGAAAGGTGGACAATGGATTCTGCCGTTATCGACGGGGTCGTACTCCAAGAGCTGCTGACCCACACCGATCAGCGCGGTTTTTTTCGTGAGGTTCTGCGGGCGTCGGATGAATTTTTTCAGGAACGGTTCGGGCAGTTGAACCATACGCTGATGTTGGGCGGCGTGATCAAGGCATGGCACTTGCACAAGAAGCAGGCCGGATATTTCTACGTCCCCAGCGGTGTTTTGCAGGTCGGCCTGTACGATTCACGATCCGATTCACCGACGCACCGTAGCAGCATGAATTTTCTCATCGGAGATTACCAGCCCCCCAGCATCGTGAAAATTCCGCCGGGCGTTGCCCATGGATGCAAGGTGATTCAAGGCCCCGTTCATTTGATCTATCTGACAAGCCGCCTCTACGACCCGGCGGACGAATTGCGGATCCCGCACGATGACCCCGAGATCGGCTTTGATTGGCTCTCCGGTCCGCCCATCAAGTAGCGCCTGGCTGGAGGAGGCGCTCTCCTTCTACGCGGCCAGGCGGATTCTTGTCACGGGAGCCGGCGGTTTTTTGGGGAGCAACCTGATCCAGACGCTGGCGCCGGTCCGGTGCCGCATCACGCCGCTTCGCCGCGAAGACCTTGCCCATCTACCGGCGTGGAGGCGGGCATTGGATGGGGTGGACGTCGTTTTCCATTTTGCCGCGCAGACGAGTGCCGCCCGCGCCGCCGAAAATCCGCCGGAGGATTACAACGCCAACGTGCTTCCGATGGTGCGCCTTCTGGAGGCGTGCCGCCTCGACGGCCGCGCCCCGATCATCCTTTTTGCAGGAACAGCGACAGAGGCCGGACTTTCCGCTGCCGTGCCGGTGAATGAGACTGAACCGGACAATCCCGCGACGGTTTACGATTTCCACAAATGGATGGCCGAGCAACACCTGAAACGCTCCGTGCAGGACAGAGTGGTTCGAGGAGCCACCCTGCGCCTGACCAACGTCTATGGCCCGGGGCCGGCGGCGGGGAATCCGGATCGCGGGGTGATCAACAGAATGATTGCTAATGCCCTCAAAGGATTGCCGCTGACCCTCTACGGCCAGGGAGATTTTGTGCGCGATTATCTGTACGTGGAAGATGCAGTGTATGCTTTTCTTGCGGCGGGGGCGCAGGCGGACCGCTTGGACGGAGGGCATTTTGTGATCGGCAGCGGCGCCGGCTGCACCGTCGCAGAGGCGTTTGATCTGGTGGCTAGCCAAGTCGGTTCCATCACGGGAAGAGGGATCGAGAGGGGCCGGCCGGTGGAGGTCAAGCAGGTTGAGCCGCCGCGGCCGATGTCGCCCATCGAGATGAGAAATTTCGTCGCAGATTCCAGGAGTTTTTCTCAAGCGACAGGGTGGCTGGCCGCAACCTCGCTTGGCGAGGGGATTGTTAAGACGGCGCGAGCCCTGGGCAACTGCCCGGAACGGCCACGATGAAAATTGTTGTGACAGGAGCTTTGGGACAGATTGGCTCCGGGCTTGTGCGAGAGCTTCCGGCGGTGTTTCCCGGCGCCGAGATTGTGATGATCGACAATTTTCTCACCCAGCGCCACTGCTCCCTCTTCGGTCTTCCGGCGGCAGGCCGCTACCGGTTTATCGAGAAGGATGTCCGAACGGCCGATTTGATTCATCTTTTTAACGGGGCCGACTCCGTCGTCCATTTGGCGGCCTGGACCGATGCGGAAGGGAGCTTCGCGGCAAGGGAGTTGGTTGAGTCGATCAATGTCGAGGGGACTCGCCACGTGGCGCAGGCCTGCTTGAAGGTTGGAACGCCGCTCCTATTTGCTTCTACCAGCAGCGTCCATATCAAAATTTCCGAGCAAAGTCCGTATGCCCAGTCGAAATTCAAAGCGGAGCAGCTTCTGCAAACAATGGCCAAAGAGGATGGGTTGTCGTATGCCCTCTGCCGTTTTGGCACCGTGTTTGGAGTTTCTCCAGGAATCCGATTCCACACGGCGGTCCATAAATTCTGCTGGCAGGCGGTCATGGGCCAACCGGTGACGGTGTATCGGACGGCGCTTCACCAAACCCGTCCCTACCTCGATCTGCGGGATGCCGTGGGCGCGATGCAGTTTATTCTTCAGAAACGGCTGTTCAATGGCCAGACCTACGATGGGGTGACGACCCACGCGACGGTCGAAGAAATTTTAACGGTTCTTTCCAAGCTCGTGCCGTCGCTGACGGTGGAATCCGTGGAAGCCAAGAGCATGACCGCCTCCTCTTACACCCTCTGCGCCCAAAAGCTCCTTCAGGAAGGTTTTTGCACTCGGGGGGACCTTCGGGAAGGAATCAAAAACATTGTGGCGCTTCTGCGATCCGCCAACGCCGGTTCTTCCTGTGAAAGCATCCGTTCTTAGCCGCCGCCACCCCGCGCGGCCACGGGAGGTTCTGAAAGGCGCTCTAAGTCAAAAGCTTTCCAGAGAGCTGGCATTGCTTGCACCGGATCAGATTCGCTCGGCGCTCATCGTGGCTCCTCACGGCCTCCCGTGGCTTTCAGAGATTTCCGGTCTTTTTGTGGGAATCCCGCGCCCTCAAACGATTACCGTCCTGACGGAAGAAGGCAGGGGGATTCCGGGCGGCGAAGCGCAATCCTGGACCTTTCGCCGGAATCGAGACGGGGGAATTTCGGACGGGGTCTTACTTTGGTGGCGGATATTCCGGAACCGGTTTCAACTCGTTCTCCTGTTTGTGGAACATGATCCGGAAGAAGATCCGATCGCCGTCTTGCGGCTGGCTTGTTTTCCGGCGGCTCACCGGTTTCTCTGCCGCGCTTCGCCGGCTCGATGCCAACGCGTGACGATTCCCCATGCGTTGAAGACGGCGCTGAGCCATCCTGCATCTTTGGTCCGTCAACTCTATTTTCGATGGATATATCCCCGGGCCGTTTTTTTAATCGATCTCTTTGTCCGGGCGGCATCGCGCGCTTTTGTTCCGGTTTGGGAGACGATTTGTTGGGCCGGCGGCAGGCGGAGATTAAAATCATTGGATAAAGTACGGCGCATCCTCTTGATCGCTTTGGATAATCCGGGGGATCTGCTGTTGGCCACCCCGTGCCTGACGGCGCTAAAAGATCGATTTCCATCGGCAAAGCTCACGGTCCTTGCCGGGCAGTGGGGGCAAGAGCTGCTCTCCGGCCGGCCGGAGGTTTTTAAGGTCATCGTCTATCATCCGCCCTGGTTTGAGAAATATGTCCGACACCTGCCGCACAAGGCGCCCCGTCCTGTGAGGGACTTCCTTTCCTGTGTTGCAGCGCTTTGGCGCGAACGGTTTGATCTGACCGTAGACACGCGAGGCGAAGCCGCCCACATTGTGTTGGCATACCTTTCCGGTGCGAGCCATCGGGCAGGGTATGCCCTCCGTTCCAATGTCCCTGGGTTGAAAGCCCAGCGGCTCGCCCATCTGTTGACCCACGAGGTACCGTTCGATTGGAGCCGGTGGCATCGGTGGCATAAAGTGGATTACAATCTGCAAGTGATCGCGGCGCTTGGGGCGGCATCAACGAACCATTCTCTCGAATTGCGGATTCCAGCTCAAGCAGCAACTGCGGCAGAGGACCTCTTAAAAGCCCAAGGGATTTTGGAGGGGGAGCTTTTGATCGGCGTTTTTCCGGGGGCCAGCCGCGAGGAAAAGCGTTGGAGCTTAAGTTTGTTTGCCCAGGTCCTCGACCGCCTTGTCAATGAATGGAATGCGAAAGTCGTTGTCATCGGAAGCTTGCAGGAGTATCCGTTGGCGCAGGAATTGGCCGGCCGGATGGTTCATCCGCCGATCGTGCTGGCCGGGCGCACAACACTTCTGGAAGCGGCTGCGCTGATCCGGCAGTGCAGGATTCTCATCTGCAACGACAGCGCCGCCACCCACATCGCTTCGGCGGTCGGAACGCCGGTGGTCTCCGTCAGCAGGGCGCCGGCGCATTTCTATGCTCCCCTCCGGATTCCCGGGACAGCATTGACCCACCGCTTGCCCTGCATGAATGTGGGACAGGCCGACGGATGCCATTGCCCCTTCTCAGAGTACTGGTGCCTTCAGGCGGTAACGCCGGAAGAGGTGATTCGCGCCGCGCAAGAGCTGCTCCGGAAAGATGTCTATGCGCATCGGAATTGATTGCCGCGCGCTTCAGAATACGAGCCGCACCATGGGGATCGGCACCTACAGCCGCAATCTCATCCGGGCCCTTCAGGCAAACGACGGGTCGCATCACTGGATCCCGTTTGGTTTCGATAGGAGGCCCTGCCTACCGGCAGGCAGGCCTGCTTCCCCCGGAGGCCTGGACCCGTTGTTCGAACAGTGGATCGACCGAGACGGATTCCGCGTCACCCATGCTCAATCGCTGCGCTCGGGACTCCAGCATAGAAAAATCGACCTGTGTCATCTTCTCGAATTCGGTCCGCCCTTTGCGACCGCCGGCAGGACGATTGCCACTGCCTACGACCTGATCCCGTTGATTTTTCAAAAGATCTACATGCGCTGGCGCTATCCCCGGGCCCGCTGGAACATCGAGCGGCATTATCGCTTCTTGGGGCAGGTGCGGCACATTGTGGCCACGTCTGAGTACACCCGGATGGATCTGGTTCGAATCCTGCGGATTCCGGAGGAGAAGATTACCGTCATCTATCCGGGGCTTCATCCGGTGTTCCGGCCCAGCGAAGACCGCCGCGGAATCGACGCGGTGTTGGCCCGGCATGAGATCCGGCGCCCGTTTGTCCTTTACGTCGGATCGTGCGATTGGCGCAAGAATATCACCGGGCTGCTCTCTGCTTTCGCCCGCTTCAGGCGGGACGGTTTCAAAAATTTCCAACTTGTCCTGGCGGGCGCCCAAGCGCAGTTTTGGAAAGGAAAACTTTCGCAGCAAGCAGCGTCGTTGGGAATTGACGGGGCGCTTCGCCTGACCGGCTTTGTGTCTGAGGAAGATCTGGTGGCTCTGTACAATGCCGCGAGCATGCTGGTCTATCCCTCGTTCTATGAGGGATTTGGATTTCCGCCGCTGGAGGCGATGGCCTGCGGAACTCCGGTGGTGACATCGAACAACTCCTCCCTGAAAGAGGTGGCGGCCGATGGGGCGGCGCTGGTAGATCCTTCTGACACCCGGGCGATTGTCGAGGCGATGCGCCGGATTGTCCTCGATGCCTCCTTCAGCCAGGCGCTGATTCAGCGAGGAATGGCCCAGGCGAGGCGTTTTTGCTGGCATGGGACGGCCCGGCAGACTCTCCATCTTTATGAGAGCATCATCTGAGGGTGTAGTAAGATGGTTCCATACGCGCCCGTAGCTCAGTTGGATAGAGCAACGGTTTTCTAAACCGTTGGCCGGCCGTTCGAATCGGCCCGGGCGCATATCTTTAGGGCAACATCGGTAAGAGGCGATGCACGTAGCGGCGGCTGGCCGACCTGGAGCGAGCAAAGCAAGCGGAAGGCGCCGAATCAGCCCGGCGCACCATTGGATGCACCGTTTTGGAACCAGGTGAAAAAATGAAAATCCTTAGAGTTGTTCCGATTGTTTTGTTGATTGTCATGATTGTTGCCGGTGTTGCCGCGGCGATATTGATTCCACAGCTCAAGCCGATGCTTGAGAAAGAATTAAGCGCTGCGCTTTCCTCAGAGGTGACGGTGAGCGCCGTCCGGTGGCTGCCGATGACCGGTACCCGCGTGGACGGTTTCTCAGCCCGCGTGCCGGCCGCCGCCTCGGCCTGGCTGAAAGTTTCTTCTATCGAGGCCCAGGTCGCGTTGTGGTCGCTGCTTTTTCGCCAAGGTGTTGTTGCGGACGTCGTGGTTGTTCAGCCGGAGATTCTCGTGGAGCGGCTCACTTCAATCGATTGGAATGTTCCTAAGTTTGAAACTCTATCCGGCCGGCCGGAACGGAAGATTTTGCCCACCCGCCTGGTCATTCGCGATGGAAAAGCGATGTACAGAGATGCTTTCGCGCAGCCCCCCATTGGGACGTGGCAGTTGAACGATATTCAAGCGGATGTCCGGTTGACCTCCGCGCTGGCTTATCGCTACACGGCAACGGCTTCCTTGCAGGGACCGATGGACCCAGCCCCCGGAAGAGTTCAGGTGGAGGGACAGACCAATTTGAAGGAGGAAACTGAGGCCACCGTCTCGATTTCTGACCTGGATGTTCGTCAACTCAATGCCTATGTGAAAGAAGCGGTAGGGGTCGATTGCTCCGGCGGCAAGCTCAATACCATGGTCGAGGTGGATGGCGATCCGCATCTGATGACTGCCCGAGTGCA
>JACQQZ010000137.1 GCA_016206755.1 Candidatus Omnitrophota bacterium | reverse complement strand
GCCGTACTTTGATCGGCAGCTTGGCTCAGGTGTTTGCGGTCATTTCCTTGACGCTATTTGCTCAGGCGGCCATTGCTGAAAATGATTTGTCGGAGTGGCAGGCGGCCTATCTGCGGGGCGAGTATGCCAAAGTGATTGAATCTGCTCAGGAACCCTCTCTCCAGGACCAAACCAGCCGGGATTATTTTTTGTATTGGGCCGGTATGTCCAATCTTCAGATTCAGCAGTATACGGAAGCGCAGGAAGCATTCCAGAAAATCGTTTCTGAGTATGCGCAGAGCCGATGGCGGCCGGCAGCGCAGGTGGGAATCGCGGATGCGGTCTGGTTATCCGGCAGGCCTGCTGAGGCCGTTCCTCTCTACCAGCAGATACTTTCTGAGCAGGGAACAGATCCCGCCATTGCGCTGCGCGCTTCCTATCAGTTGGCCCAAGCGGCGCGTGCTGCGGGACAGTGGGAAACTGCCCGGGCCGCCCTGAAGTCGGTCTCGAAACGTTTTCCGACAAGTTTTGAATCTCGAATGGCGCAACAGATTTTGTCCGGCTCTGATTTCGCATTTTCCGTCCAGGTGGGAGCATTCGGAATGCGGGACAACGCCATGCGCTTGCAGCGCCAACTGGCTCGCTTGGGATACTCGGCCTCCGTGGATCAGGCGACTGCGGAAGGCCGCGCCATGCACCGCGTGCGCGTCGGGCGCTTTCAAAATCGCGAGGAAGCGGCTCGAACCGCCCAGCAATTGAAGCAGGAAGGATTTCCGGCCAAGGTGGTTCCGTGAAATTGCAGCGTTCCTACGATTTGGTGGTTTTGACGGCTCCGACCGGCAGCGGTAAGAGCGCCGTGGCCATGGATTTGGCCAAAAGTTTGAGCGCGGAAATTCTGGTGGTCGATGCAATGCAGGTGTATCGCGGGATGAATGTCGGCACGGGCAAGCCGTCTGCGCCGGACGTGGAAGAGGTGGCGCACCACGGAATTGATTTGGTGGAACCGCAGATGGAATTTACCGCCGCGATGTACCGCGATTATGCCGTCACCGTCGTCAAAAACGTCTTGCAGCGCTCGCGAATGCTGATCTTGGTGTGCGGAACGGGGCTCTACTTGCGAACGTTGCTGGATGGATTGTGCGCGGCCCCCGCGGCCAATTTGGAGCTTCGGCAGATGCTGTCCACCCAAGCGCTTGAGGAAGGGCTGCCCGCACTCTATCGCCAGCTCCGGCAGGTGGATCCTGATTCGGCCTCCAAAGTCCATCCGAACGACCAGCGTCGCATCATTCGGGCCCTGGAAGTGTATGAGCTGTCCGGAAAACCGCTGAGCCACTGGCAGCAGGAGACGAAAAGCCCGTTGGCCTCCTGCCGGATTTGCCGAATCGGCCTTCTCAGGGAACGTCAGGATCTGTACAGCCGCATCAACGAGCGCGTGGATCTGATGTGGGAAGCCGGCTGGGTCGAGGAAGCCCGGCATCTGCATGACCACGGCGTGAGCAAAACCGCCGGCCAAGCGCTGGGCTACCGGCAGATCTTTTCTGCTCTGGAAGCGAAGCTGCCTTTGGAAGAGCTTCAGCCCCTGATTCAACAAGAAACGCGCCGGTACTCAAAACGACAAATGACCTGGTTTCGGAAAGATTCCCGCATTCATTGGATGAATGTCTCTCCGTTCGAATCTTCCGAGCAAACCGCGTGGGGCATTCGTTCCTTCCTTGGCTGTTGATTTAAGAGTTCGCGAACGCGCCATCCTTGTCACGATTGTTTTCCGCAAGTCTTCTTATCATGACGACTGGCCGGTGGAAGATGCCGCCCAGGAGTTGAAAGATTTGGCGGAGTCAACGGGCGCGTCGGCTGTGTGGCAAATCATCTCTCAGCGCGAAGCCCCGACCCCCGCCATCTTGATCGGCACCGGAAAAGCCGAAGAAATTGCCCAGTTGGCCAAGCAGCACCGCGCGGATGTCGTCATCTTCAACCAGGACCTCTCTTTTGCTCAACAACGCAATTTGGAACAGATCATCCAATCGAAGGTGATCGACCGGACCCAGCTTATTTTGGATCTGTTTGCACAACGCGCGCGCTCCCAGGAAGGCAAGGTTCAGGTGGAGCTCGCACAGCATCAGTATCTTTTACCCCGGTTGGCAGGCGAGGGGATTTGGCTTTCACGATTGGGCGGCGGCATTGGAACGCGCGGACCCGGTGAGCAAAAACTGGAGATGGATCGCCGCCGCATTCGCAACCGCATCGTCAAATTAAAAAAGGACCTTGAATTGATCCGCCGCCGGCGCGGCAACATGCGCCGCGAACGCCGGCAGCGCGCCATTGCCACCGCCACGCTGGTGGGCTATACCAATGCCGGTAAGACCACTTTGTTCAACGCGCTGACAAATTCCAAAGGCATCGTACAAGACCAGCTGTTCACGACATTGGACCCGATGTCCCGGCGTCTCAAGCTTCCGACGCATCAGCTCTTGGTTTTAAGCGACACGGTCGGTTTTCTTCATCAACTGCCGCACCATTTGATTGAGGCGTTCCACGCCACGCTCGAGGAGGTGGTCGAAGCGCATCTTTTGCTTCACGTCGTTGATTCCAGCTCGCCGCTCAGAGACGAACAGATTAAAGCGGTCGAAGATCTGCTCCAGGAAATTACGCCCGAGGCCAAGCAGCGATTGATCGTCATGAATAAAATGGACCTGATTCCGGAAGAGGAACTGCGCATCTTGAAGCGCCGTTTTCCGGAAGCGGTGTTTGTATCGGCGCTCAAAGGGGAGGGGCTTCCCCAGCTTCTGGATCGAATGATTCATCAGCTCAGCTCCTTGATGATTCCGGTTCGTTTGATCCTTCCGCAAACGGCGCAGCATTGGTTGCATCGTTTGTACCAGGAAGGGGCGGTTTTGGATCGCAAGGAAGCGGATGGGTTCATTGAAATTCATGCCTTGGTCCCCCCGGCGCTCAAGCCCCTTCTGAAAAACAATGGCTTTTTTGCTTGACAGTTTTATGTTAGCACTCTATACTGCTGAGTGCTAAAGAGGTTTTTATGACCGTAACCCATTTGGACTCCAGAAGAAACAAAATACTCGAATTTATCATTCAGACCTATGTTGAAACTGCCTGCCCGGTCGGCTCTCGTGCGGTGGTCAAGCGCTGCCATTTGCGCCTGAGTCCGGCCACCGTGAGAAATGTGATGGGGGATCTGGAGGAGCATTCGCTTTTGTCCCACCCCCATACGTCCGCCGGGCGCGTTCCGACGGATCGCGGTTACCGTTACTATGTCGATCTTTTGATGGTTCCGCAGGTTCTCTCGGAGCAAGAGATCAGGGCCATGGATGCGTTGGCCAAAAATCCGGCGGATGAGCCATTGGATTTGTTGAGGGAGGCCGCGCGGCTGTTGGCGCGTCTGACAGGCCAGGCCGGAGCGGTTCTGGCTCCTTGCATGATGCAGAGCGCATTGCGCAGGGTTGATTTGATTCCGGTCAATGAGCACCGGGCGCTGTGTGTTCTGGTGACGACCGACGGCATGTTGAAAACGGTCTACTTGGAATTTGAAGAATTGGTCGACACGGCGGAGCTTTCGCGGGTCGCCCGGTTTCTGAATCAGGAACTCAGCGGACAGGTGCTCGGCGCGGTTTCCGGGCGGCTGGAGCAGGCGCTGGTGGATACCACCAACGCATTCAGCCACCTTTATCGGCGGGCGCAGGAGCTCTGGAAATTCAATGAATTCGAAGATCTGTTGCTGGTCGAAGGATTTTCCCGCCTGATGAGCCATCCGGAGTTTCGCGATCCGGAAGGCGCCTGGCGTCTTCTGGAGGCGTTGGAGGTGAGGCAACCGCTGGTGGAGTTTTTTTCTGAGGTGTCGCGCCAGGGTCGAAGGACGGTGGCGATCGGTTCTCAGAATTCAGTCCCGGGGTTTGAGCGTTGCAGCATCGTGGCGGCACCCTATCGGGTGGGCGATCGTCCGACCGGCGCCATCGGCGTGATCGGTCCGGTGCGCATGGAATATTCCAAAGTGATTCCGGTGATTGACCGGATGGCGGAGGCCATCGGCCGGGCGATGGAGCGGTTTGCAGCATGAGCGAGGAAGAAATTGAAGCGCTGAAAAAACAGGCGGCTCAGGCGGAAGAGATGAAAGATCAGATGCTGCGCCTGATGGCCGATTTTGAGAATTCGCGCAAACGGATGCTCAAAGAACAACTGGAATGCGAACAGCGCGTCGGAGAACGGCTGCTGACGGATTTCTTGGATGTCGTGGATGATTTTGAGCGAATCGTGAAGGCGATTGAAAATCACGGCCCGGCCGGCGGCGATGGCGGGCAGATGAAAACGGGGATGCAGATGGTTCACCGGCGCCTGCTCGATTTTTTGAGGGTCAACGGCGTCGAGCGCATGGACGCTGTCGGCAAGCCGTTTGATCCGCTTCGGCATGAGGCCGTCGCTCATGCGGAAACGGAGGAGTTTCCGGCGGACACCGTGGTCGAGGAGCTTCGCACAGGATATTTGATGGATGGCCGGGTCATTCGACCGGCCACGGTGAAAGTTGCGGTCAAACCGCAAGATCCTCAAGAAAACAAAGAAGATCGAAAGGAGTAAGAAACATGCCACGCGCAATTGGAATCGACTTGGGAACATCAAATTCAGCGGCAGCGGTGATGGAGGGAGGACGTCCCGTCATTGTCCCCTCCGCGGAGGGGACCAGTTTGGGAGGCAAGGCCTTCCCGTCCTATGTGGCATTCACAAAAGATGGGCAGCGTTTGGTCGGGGAACCGGCGCGCCGGCAGGCCGCCATCAATCCGGAAGGCACGATCCAGGCGGCCAAGCGGAAGATGGGAACGGACCACATCTTCAAAATTCACGGGCAGGAGTACACGCCGCAGCAAGTTTCGGCATTCATTCTGCAAAAGGTCAAGCAGGATGCCGAGGCCTATTTGAGCGACGCTGTGACGGAAGCCGTGATTACGGTTCCGGCCTATTTCAACGACAACCAGCGCCAGGCGACCAAGGATGCCGGTGAGATTTCCGGTTTGAAGGTGCTGCGCATTGTCAATGAGCCAACGGCGGCCTGTCTGGCTTACGGCTTGGACAAGGCCGACAAAGAACAAAAGATCATGGTGTTTGACTTGGGCGGCGGCACGCTCGACGTGACGATCATGGACATGGCGCAGGGCGTTTTTGAAGTCAAGGCCACCAGCGGCGATACGCAACTGGGCGGAACGGATATGGATCAGGCCATTTTGGATTGGATCGCGCGGGAGTTTCAGCGCGAGACCGGCATCGATCTGCGCAATGACAAGATGGCGGTTCAGCGCATCCGCGAAGCGGCGGAAAAAGCAAAAATCGAGCTGTCCAGCGCCATGCAGACGGACATCAATTTGCCGTTTATCACCGCGGATCAGTCCGGGCCGAAACATTTGACCAAGACCTTCACGCGCGGAAAGCTGTTATAGTTGATCAGCCCCATCATCAATCGCTGCCGCCATCCCGCGGAGCAAGCGATGTCGGATGCGAAGATGAAACCCTCCGACATTGACAAGATCATTTTGGTCGGTGGTCCGACGCGCATGCCGATCGTTCAGCGATTTCTGGAAGAGGTGGTCGGAAAAAAAGTGGAGCGCGGCGTAGACCCGATGGAATGCGTTGC
>JACQQZ010000147.1 GCA_016206755.1 Candidatus Omnitrophota bacterium | reverse complement strand
GGTGTTCGGCTGGTACGACAACGAGTGGGGCTACTCCAATCGCGTGGTCGATCTGATTGAATTCATCGGCAAAACTCTATGACCCCATCACCTGACATCGGCCCAAATGGCCGCCAAAGAAAGGCAGCGCCTGCGGCGCTGAGGCAGGTGGTGTGGTGACCCCACCACCTGCTTTGTTCGCCGAAAGCGTACTCTGGATTGCTGTTTTGTATTGCTGTGAAGATTCCTTGGATTTACGTTGTCAGCGGCCTCTTCGAGGCCGAAAGCAGGTGGTGGGGTGAGCGGCTCCTCTGCAGGCAATCGGGGGCGCGTCACGATCAAAGAAATTCCGATTCGGGGCAAGCGCGTTTTGATTCGCGTTGACTTCAACGTGCCGCTGAACGCCGACGGCCAAGTCGCAGACGATACGCGCATCCGCGCATCGCTGCCGACCATTCGATATGCGCTGACGCAGGAGGCCGCGGTGATTCTCATGAGTCATCTGGGCCGGCCGGATGGCAAAACGGTCGAAAAATACCGGCTCAAGCCGGTGGCCGAACGGCTGGGAGAGCTGCTGAACCGTCCGGTCACCATGGCGCCGGACTGCGTTGGACCGGAAGTGGAGCAATTGGCCGACAACCTGAAGCCGGGCTCCATTCTTCTGCTGGAGAATTTGCGATTCCACGCGGAGGAAGAAGCCAATGGCGCTCAATTTGCACAGGCGTTGGCCAAGATTGCGGACATTTACGTCAACGACGCTTTCGGCACGGCGCATCGAGCCCACGCTTCCACCGAAGGGGTGGCGCATGATCTTCCTTCCGCCGTCGGATTTTTGATTCAAAAAGAGATGGAGGCCCTCAATCAAGTTCTGATTTCTCCGAAACGGCCTTACTGGCTCATTCTCGGAGGAGCCAAGGTTTCCGATAAAATTCAGCTGATCGACAATCTGCTCGATAAAATCGACGGGATTCTCATCGGCGGAGGCATGCAGTACACCTTTTTTGCCTCTCAAGGCATCCCGATCGGCAAATCGATTCTGGAAAAAGCGCATTTGGGCACCGCCCGCAACGTTCTGGCAAAAGCCAAGGAACGCAAAATTGAGCTTCGGCTGCCGCTGGATCACATCGTCGCTACAGCCGTGGAAGCGGGTGCGCAATGGAAAGCAACCGATCGACCGGGCGTGCCGGAGGGCTGGGAAGGGGTCGACATCGGCCCGAAAACCATCGCGTTGTTCCAAAAAACAGTGCAGGGGGCTGCGACTGTCCTTTGGAACGGCCCTCTGGGTGTTGCAGAAATTCCGCCTTTCGATCAAGGCACGCGCGGCGTTGCCGAAACGTTGGCGGGACTCAAAGCCACCACGGTTGTCGGCGGCGGCGACACTGCAGCAGCCGTGACAAAATTCAAACTTGCCGATAAAATGACTCACGTATCCACCGGGGGAGGCGCCTCCCTGGAGTATTTGGAAGGGAAACTGCTTCCGGGGATTTCGGTCATTCCGGAAAAATCCGGATCCCTGCCCAGCCCCCTGCCTGCCGCAGGCAGGGGCGGACAGGGGGCTGCGGAGTTTAGGGGATTTTAAGATGAAGCGACGTCCCATCGTTGCCGGCAACTGGAAGATGCACAAAACGAATCTTGAGGCGCGCAAACTGACCCAGGCGATCGTGAAGGCCCTGGGAAAAGTGCGAGGAGTCGACGTCGTCATCGCCCCTGCGTTCACGGCCCTGGAAACGGTCGGCAAAGGGCTTGAAAAAAGCTCCGTCAGTCTGGCGGCGCAGAACTGCCATTGGGATCCGCAGGGGGCGTACACAGGCGAGGTCTCGCTGTCGATGATCAAGGCGCTCGGTGCGGAGTACGTCATCGTCGGTCACTCTGAACGGCGTAAATATTTTGCCGACACCGATGAGATTGTCGCCAAGAAAGCCGAAGCCGCCTTCCGAAATTCACTGACTCCGATTGTCTGCATCGGAGAAACGCTGGAAGAGCGTGACGCCGATCAAACTTCGGCTGTCGTTGAGCGTCAACTCCAAATCGGACTCGGTTTAATTCCGGCCGAATCCGCCGCATCGCTCATCATCGCGTACGAGCCGGTGTGGGCCATCGGGACCGGCCGCAACGCCACGCCGGCCCAAGCCCAAGAAGTCCATGCATTCATCCGGAAATACCTGGAAAAAAAATGGTCCAAAGAAACGGCGGAGAATATCCGCATCCAATACGGCGGCAGCGTCAAGGTCGAAAATGCCAGGCAGCTTTTCTCCCAGCGTGACGTGGATGGCTTTCTCATCGGCGGGGCCAGCCTCGATGCGGTCGGGTTCTCCACCATCGTCAAGGATGTCATGCAATTGGCACGCCAAAACAAACCGAAGGAATCCCTGTGTACATCCTCGTGCTGATCGTTCACCTCTTCGTGTCTCTGGTCCTCATCGCAGTCATTTTGCTTCAGGCAGGTCGCGGCGGCGGTTTGGCCGACATGTTCGGCGGGGGATCGGCCCAGTCTGCGCTGGGAACCCGGGCTTCGGCTTATCTGACAAAAGCGACGACGGTTTGTGCCGTCGTCTTTTTATTCAGCTCATTGACATTGGCCGTCCTCTCTTCGCGACAGGGGCGCTCCATCATGGAACGCAATGCCGTACGTCTGCCCAAGCCCGCACCGGTAGCCCCTCCGCAAGCAACTACAACAACAACTTCAACTCAACCTGCGGCAACCTCCTCCGAAACTCCTTCAGAAGCTTCGACGACACCTCCTCCGGCCGCTGAAACCGCGCCGGCCGAACAACCGAAGCCGTCGCCTTAAAGATACCCGTTGATGCGCCTCGGCGCCTTTTGGACGGCACTGCTGCTGATTGCAAGCACAGCGCTTGCCGGCAACGCGGCCGACGGTCAGAAAGGGGACGTTCTGGTTTCCGGTTCCGTCGGCGAACCTTCAACCCTGGTCCCGATTCTGGCCGCCGACAGCGCCTCCGGCGCCATCTGCGGATTGGTTTTCAACGGCTTGGTCAAATACGACAGAGATCTCAGGATCGTCGGCTCTTTGGCGTACAGATGGGATCTCTTGGACGGCGGGCTCACCCTCATCTTTCATCTGCGAGCCGGTGTCCGCTGGCACGATGGGCATCCGTTCACGGCAGAAGACGTCGAATTCACTTATCGCTCGCTCATTGACCCCAATGTCCGCACCCCGTACAGCGAAGATTTCCTAAGAGTTCAAGCATTTGAAGTGCTCGATCCGTACACGATTCGCGTCACCTACAAAGAACCGTTTGCGCCGGGCCTTTCCAGTTGGGGAATGAACGTCATGCCCAAGCATCTGCTGGCCGGACAGGATCTTCAAACCACCGCCTTTCGACGGAGCCCCATCGGCACCGGCCCGTATCGTTTCAAACGCTGGGTCACTGCGGATCGCATCGAGCTGGAAGCCAATCCCGATTACTTTGAGGGTTCTCCGAAAATTCAAGGATGGATTGAACGCATCATTCCGGATCCCGCCACGCTTTTCCTCGAACTTCAGGCCGAAGGGGTTGATCTGGCCGACCTCACCCCGCTTCAGTACAAGCGCCAAACCCAGACGCCGTTTTTTCAGAGCCACTATCAAAAATTCCGGTATCCCAGTTTCAGCTACACCTACCTCGGCTACAATTTAACGCTGCCGATCTTTTCAGACTTGCGTGTGCGCCAAGCCCTCAACTGCGCCATCGACAAGGAAGAGTTGGTCCGGGGATGCTTGTTGGGATTGGGCAGGGTGGCCACCGGGCCGTTCCTGCCGGAGTCCTGGGCTTACAACCCGGACGTGCAAGCCGTTCCTTATGATCCCAGGAAAGCCGAAGCGCTTTTGGCCGAAGCCGGATGGAAAGACACCGACAACGACGGCTGGCTCGATCAAAAAGGACGCCGTTTTGAATTCACCGTTCTGACCAATAAAAACCTGACCCGTGAAATGTCGGCCCAGATTATTCAGCGGCGTCTCAAAGAAATCGGGATCAAGGTCAACGTTCGCGTTTTGGAGTGGTCTTCTTTTTTAAACAATTTCATTCATCCCCGGCAATACGAGGCCGTGCTCTTGGGTTGGTCGCTCGGACAAGACCCGGACTTGTATGACCTCTGGCACTCTTCAAAAACAAAAGCCGGCGAATTCAACTTTGTAGGATACAAAAACTCAGAAGTCGATCAGCTCCTGAAAGATGGGCGCCGGACGTTTGACCAGGCCGAGCGCGCACGGATCTATCGCGAGATTCACAGAATCCTCTACGAGGAACAACCGTACTGCTTCCTCTATGTGCCGGATGCCTTGCCGATTGTCCATGCGCGCATCAAAGGAATCGTCCCGGCCCCCGCCGGCATTTCTCACAACATGATTGAGTGGCACGTCCCAAAGCATGAGCGCAAATATGAATATTGATCGCTCGTACAGCGGTACCGTTTCCGGGAGTGCCAGGTTCCCGCTTGAACCTGGCACTCCCGGAAACGGTACCGCT
>JACQQZ010000146.1 GCA_016206755.1 Candidatus Omnitrophota bacterium | reverse complement strand
TCGGGATGCCTTAACTCCAGAGCGGATGTTTTCATGCAGCCAGGGTATCATGGTGTGGTCAGAATGTCACATTATTTAGCGCGTTTGTATTACTTGCGCTTGACGACGCGCTGTGCGGCGGAAACGATGTGGCGAGCGGTGAGGCCGTATTTTTCCATGAGGTCTTCCGGCTTACCGGATTCGGCGTATGTATCCTGAATGGCAACGTATTCCATCGGGACTGGATTTTGCTGCGAGATCGTGCGGGCAACGGCCGAGCTTAAGCCCCCCCAGATCTGGTGCTCTTCGGAAATAACGAATGCTCCGGTTTTCTTGGCCAAATTGGTCAGAAGCGGCGTATCGAGTGGTTTTAAGGTATGGATGTCAACGACGGTGGCCTGAATGCCCTTGCTTGCAAGCTCTTCCGCAGCAGCCAGCGACTCCCAAACCAGCAAGCCGGTCGCAATCAGCGTCACATCGCACCCCTCGCGCAGCACCATGCCTTTGCCGATTTCAAATTCCGTGTCCTTCGTGTAAAGCACCGGCGACTTCGGTCGCGATGTTCGCATGTAGACCGGGCCGACATGCTCCACCGCCGCATGAATCAGCGCGCGCGCGGTATGTTCATCGGACGGAACCATGACGATAAAATTCGGCAAGCTGGTCATCAGGGCGTAATCCTCGATCGACTGCTGCGAAACGCCGTCTTCCCCGACGCTGATCCCGCCATGCGAAGCGACGATTTTGACGTTCAAATTGGGATAGGCCACTGCCATGCGCAATTGGTCGTAGCCGCGGCAAGTCAAGAAGCAAGAAAAGCTGGAGATAAAAGGAATCAGTCCCGTCGAAGCGATGCCGCCGGCCAAGCCGACCAAATTCTGCTCGGCAATGCCGACGTTCACAAAGCGGTCTGGGAATACTTTGGCAAACATGCCGGTACGCGTCGAGCTGGCCAAGTCCGCGTCGAGCACGACGATCTTAGAATTGGCCTTGCCCGCCTCGACCAATGCCTGGCCGTAAGCGTCGCGCGTTGCAGCACCCAGTGTCTTTTGAAGAGACATCAGAATATTATTTTGCGCCACGTTTAACCGTTGCCAGAAATTCCGGCGGAGGCGTGCCCAATCCATCCAATTCCTTTAACGCCCACTCGGCCTCAGCCGCCGTGGGGGCCACCCCGTGGAAATGGTTGTTGTTTTCCATAAATGAGACGCCCTTGCCCTTGACGGTATGGGCAATCAGCATGCTGGGCTTGCCTTCATTCTGCCTTGCCCAGTCCAATCCCTCAACAATCTGCCGCATGTCGTGGCCATCCATTTCACGGACGGCCCAGCCGAATGAGCGCCAGCGTTCAGCCATCGGTTCCATCGAGAGGACTTCGCAGGTCGAACCATCGAGCTGGAATTTGTTGTAGTCGAGAATGGCCGTTAAATGGTCGAGTTTTCGGAAGCTGGCAAATGCAGCCGCTTCCCACGTCTGGCCTTCGTTGGTTTCGCCATCGCTCATTAAGACGTACGTGCGGAAAGATTTTTTCTGCCAGCGGGCGCCCAACGCCATGCCGGCGCCGATGGAAAGCCCCTGGCCCAGCGAACCGGTGCACGCTTCAATGCCGGGGGTGCGCTGCATGTCCGGGTGCCCTTGCATGCGGGAGTTGATTTGGCGCAGCGTCATCAATTCATCTTTGGGAAAATAGCCCGAGGTTGCCAACGCCGAGTAGACAATCGGAACCGCATGGCCTTTGCTGAGAACCAAACGGTCTCGATCATCCCACTTGGGGTTTTTCGGATCATGATTGAGGACGCGGAAATAAAGGGCCGTCGTGATGTCGGCTGCGGACAATGACCCGCCCGGATGGCCGGAAGCGGCCTTCGTCAACATCTGGATGACCAGCTTGCGCAGACTGCGAGCGGTTTCTTCGAGTTCCGGGATATTTTGAATCTCCGGCGGTTTTTGTCTAGGCATGGGGGGAGAAAAGCAAGTATGACAGATTTTGACAAGCCAGTCAAGGCCAGATATAATGGGCGCTTTA
This sequence comes from Candidatus Omnitrophota bacterium, assembly GCA_016206755.1. GTDB lineage: Bacteria > Omnitrophota > Gorgyraeia > 1-14-0-20-64-10 > JACQQZ01 > JACQQZ01. The sequence continues at coordinate 4,945 of JACQQZ010000146.1, read as the reverse complement.
CACGCCACCACTCTATATATGAGCGACGCAATCTGGTTTTATACCCTTACAACATTCATGGTCGGCAGCGCCCTGGGCGTTGTCTTGGCCCGCAAGCCGATTTACGCGGTCTTGAGCTTGGTCGCCACACTCTTTGGCATGGCCTCCCTCTTTATTCTGCTGGGGGCCTTTTTTGTCGCCGCCATCCAAATTTTGGTCTACGCCGGTGCGATCCTCGTCCTCTTCCTCTTTGTCGTCATGCTGCTCGACCTCTCCGACGAAGCCGCCCCGCAAAAACGGACGCTCACATTGCGCGCGATTGGATTCGTTTTTGGGGCCGCTTTTATCTCAAAACTCTATTTCGCCTTGAGCTTCTTTCCGAATTCCCCGCTGGCCATCCATGAATCCATGAAATACGGCACGGCCCGCGAGATCGGAAAACTCCTCTTTACCGTTTACTGGCTCCCATTTGAATTGTCTTCGATGCTGGTTCTCGTCGGCATCATCGGCGCCGTGGTGTTGGCCAAACGGAAGCTGGATGAATCATGATCACGCTCAACCATTACCTCATTGCAAGCGGACTTCTTTTCGCCATCGGCCTGGTGGGTGTCGTCAGCCGCCGCAATACTCTCATGATCCTTCTGTCGGTTGAGCTCATGCTCAACGCCGCCAATCTCTCCTTCGTGGCGTTCTCCCGGTACCTGGGCCACTCCACCGGACAAATTTTTGTCTTCTTCATCATGCTGGTGGCGGCCGCTGAGGTCACGGTAGGCCTGGCCATCTTGATCGTCATGGCGCGCGCCGTCGGGAAAACCGATGCCGATGCGCTGAAGTCGCTGAGGTGGTAATGCAACTTCCATCTTTGGCATTTTTGGCCTGGACCATCCTCTTTGCGCCGCTGGTCTCGACCCTGGGCATTCTCCTCGTTGGCCTGCGACGGCCCAAATTCAGCCATTCCATTGCCATCGCATCGATGGTCACCGGATTTCTCGCATCGGTTTATCTCTTCATTCGACTCCTGGGATCTCCGGGGTCCGTTGGATCTCAGGGGCACGGCGAGCATCCTTTCTTGGAACATGCCATTTCCTGGATTTCTCTCCACGGCTTACAGTTGGAAGTCGGCGTAGCCATTGACCCCCTCTCGGTTTTGATGTCGCTGGTCGTCACCGGCGTGGGGAGCGTGATCTTCATCTACTCCGCCGGTTACATGTCGGAAGAGCCCTCTTATTCCCGCTACTTCGCAGGGCTGTCTCTATTCGCTTTTTCGATGCTCGGCATCGTTCTTGCCAACAACTTGGTGATGTTGTTCATGTTTTGGGAATTGGTCGGTGTCAGCTCCTATCTTCTGATCGGGTTTTGGTACCAAAAGCCATCGGCGGCTGAGGCCGGGCGCAAGGCCTTTATGGTGAATCGGGTCGCGGACTTTGGTTTTATGATCGGCATTTTGATGCTCTGGACGGTTTCGGGGGCCACAGGGCAAGAACGGACATTCAATTTCGCGGAATTGGCCGATCGCATCCACGAGTTGGCGGCGGCTCAAGCGCTTCCTTATGCCGCATTATCGTTTGCGGGGGCGTTTCTTTTCTGCGGTGTCGTGGGCAAATCCGCTCAATTCCCGCTGCACGTCTGGCTGCCGGATGCCATGGAAGGCCCAACACCCGTCAGCGCACTCATCCACGCCGCAACGATGGTGGCAGCCGGCGTGTATCTGATTGGCCGCTGTTTTTTCCTCTATGCCGACTTGCCTGATCTGCTGACGCTCATCGCCTACGTGGGCGGGTTTACCGCCATCTTCACCGCCAGCATCGCCATCGTTCAAAATGACATCAAACGCATCCTCGCCTACTCGACCCTCAGCCAGCTTGGCTACATGGTCATGGCGCTGGGGCTGGGTGGTTACAGCGCCGGCATCTTCCATCTGGCCACGCACGCATTCTTCAAAGCGCTGCTTTTCCTGGGAGCCGGCTGCATGATTCACGCCCTTCACACCAATGACATTTGGGAAATGGGCGGGCTCATCAAATCAATGAAAGTCACCTCCTGGACATTCCTGATCGGCACCGCCGCGCTGTGCGGGATTTGGCCGCTCTCCGGATTCTGGAGCAAGGATGAAATTTTGGCGCTGGCTTTCCATCAGGATAAATTCCTCTGGGCCATCGGGTCGCTGACGGCGATGATGACGGCGTTTTACATGGGGCGCCTCTGTTTTGCCGCCATCTTCGGCAAGCCGCGCGGCCATGGCCACAGCCAAGAAGCACCGGCCGTCATGACAGGGCCGCTGGTTTTTTTGGCCATTTTGTCAGTCATCGGCGGATTCCTCGGGATTCCCCGCTTCATCCATCACCCGCGCGCCATGCACGTAGAATTCGACCTGGGTGTGGCTTTGATCTCCACTCTATGCGCCGTCATCGGACTGGGGAGCGCCTGGCGGCTGTACGGCAAGCCATCCGATCTTCCGGTGCGGCTGCGCGCCAGCTTCCGATGGCTCTATTCCCTGCTGGCAAACAAGTACTACGTGGATGAGATTTACGCTTGGCTCATCCGCAACGTCCACGACCGGATCGCTCGATTGTGCGCCCTGTTCGAACGCTACGTCATCATGCGCTTTTGCGTGAACGGCATTGCAGTCACCACCCGGGCCGCCGGCAGCGTGCTGCGCATGATTCAGACCGGCAAAGTCCAAACGTACGCATTGGCGCTGTTTGCGGGGCTGCTGCTCATCCTCTCTTGGATGATGGTGGGAATTCACCCATGACGCCGTGGGTCATGCTCAGTCCTTTCATCGGCGCCATCGCGATGCTCCTGACGCCTTCGACTCAAAAAGATTGGATCCGTCGAATTGCCGTCGGGGCCGCGAGCGTTTCTTTAGCGGTTGCCGTTTGGATGTTCCTCAATTACGACCGCTCTGCGGGCGGCTACCAATTCATCACGGAGGTCCCGTGGATTCCAGCGCTGGGCGTCTCTTTCCAAGCCGGCGTGGACGGCATCAGCGTCATCCTGACGCTGCTGCATGCAGTTTGCGCCTTTGCCGGAGTGCTTGTCTCCTACTCCATCAAGGAACGCGTCAAAGAATACTTCATTTTTTATCTGCTGCTCATCGCAGGCGTGTTCGGTGTTTTCACATCGCTGGATGTTTTCTTCTTCTACTTCTTTTACGAAATGGCCGTGATCCCCATGTTCCCGCTGATCGGCATCTGGGGAAGCAAAGACATCAAAGATTACGCCACGATGAAGCTGACGCTGTATCTGACGGCCGGCGCGGTGCTCGCGCTCATCGGACTTCTGGCGCTTTATTTTTTGACCGATCTTCATACATTCAACTTGATCAAACTCGAAGAAGTCCTCAGCCACAAACCGTTGCCTGCGGAAGTCCAATATTGGCTGTTCCCGTTTCTACTCATCGGTTTTGGCGTGATCGCGCCGATGTGGCCGTTTCACAGCTGGTCTCCCATTGGCCATGCCGCCGCCCCGGCGCCGGTCAGCATGCTCCATGCGGGCGTGCTGATGAAGCTGGGCTCTTACGCTATTTTGCGATTGGGCTTCGGGCTCTTGCCGCAGGGCGCTTATGCCTGGATGCCGCTGGTCGCGGCTTTATGCATGATGAACATTCTCTACGGCGGGCTGGTGGCGCTGGCTCAAAAAGATTCTAAATTCATGGTGGGGTATTCTTCATCGAGCCACATGGGTTATGTGCTTTTGGGCATCGCCAGCATGACTCCGGCGGCGATGAATGGCGCGGTGTTGCTCATGTTTGCCCACGGCGTCATGACGGCCCTGGCCTTCGCCTTGATCGGCCACATCTACGATCAAACGCACAGCCGCACCTTGAGCGATTGGGGCGGCTTGGCGCAAAAAATACCGTTCGTATCGGCCTGTTTTGTGATCGCAGCGATGGCTTCTTCGGGAGTGCCGGGGTTTGGAAACTTTGTGGCGGAATTTTTGGTGATGATCGGCGCATGGGAGCCCTACCCCTGGCATGCCGTTGGCGCCATTTTGGGCGTCGTGATCACCGCCACCTACATGCTCGGCGCCATTCGCACCGGATTCTTCGGGCCGCTCAACCCCAAATGGGAAAACTTGCGCGATGCCCGGACGCCGTTTGAACGATTGCCCTATCTCTTTCTGATCATCGTCCTGCTGGCCCTCGGTTGCTGGCCGGGACCGTTCATCGACACCATTCAAACCGGCACTCAAACGCTGCTCAATCGCGTGGGCGCCGCCCAGACCATTGCCAAAGCGCACAAGGAAAGCACCGAATCATGACGCTCTTCCAATCTCCGATGGCCGCTGAGATCTGGCTGGCGTTTGTCATTGCGGCCGCGCTGATTCTCGACTTCGTGCTGCCGCACGAAAAAAAATCCTGGTTCAGCCGCCTGGCATTTTTCTCCATGATCCCGGTCCTGGTCATCGCCGCTTTGCCTGTGGCGCGGCCGGGCGCTTACTTCTCAGGAATGTATTTGGTGGATGCCTTCGCTTATTTCTTCAAAGGTTTTTTTGCGCTGACCGCGATGTTTGTCGTTCTCATGACGCGCGAATTTGAGCGCAATTTAGAACGCGGCATTCCCGAGCTTTATCTTTTGATTTTGACGGCCACATTCGGGATGTGCGCGCTGGCCTCGGCCGGAGATTTCTTGATGCTGTTTATCGCCCTGGAAATCATCACGCTGTCGTTCTATGTGATGACGACCTATCTTCGGCACGACCTAAAGTCCATTGAAGCCGGCATGAAATATCTGATTCTTGGATCCATTGCTACGGGATTTCTGCTCTACGGGATCAGCTTCCTGTACGGCGCCACCGGCAGCACAAATTTCGCTTCCATTCGCATGGGCATTGCCCAACAACCGATGCTTTCACCGTTGCTGGTTTTTGGATTCCTGTTGGTGATCGCAGGGCTGGCCTTCAAAGTTGCGGCGGTCCCATTCCACTTCTGGGTGCCGGATGTTTATGAGGGAGCCCCAACGCC
>JACQQZ010000132.1 GCA_016206755.1 Candidatus Omnitrophota bacterium | reverse complement strand
TTGCTTTCGTCGATCAGCTTCGTGACGGCGGCGACGGAGGTGTCGAACGCCTTCTTCTCGTCCGCGTTGAGTTGGATCTCCACGATTTTCTCCACGCCGTTCGCGCCGATCACGACCGGCACGCCGACATAGAGATCCTTGATGCCGTATTCGCCGTTGAGCCAGGCGGCGCAAGGCAGCACGCGCTTCTTGTCGAGCAGATAGCTTTCCGCCATCGAAACCGCCGACGCCGCCGGCGCGTAGAACGCCGAGCCGGTCTTGAGCAGATTGACGATCTCGGCGCCGCCATTGGCGGTGCGCCTGACGATTTCGTCGACGCGCGCCTGCGTGGTCCATCCCATCTTCACCAGATCGGGCACCGGGATGCCGGCCACCGCCGAATAACGCGTCAGCGGCACCATGCTGTCGCCATGGCCGCCCAGGACGATGGCGGAAACTTCCTTGACGGAGACCTTCAACCGCTGCGAAATAAAATATCGAAAGCGCGCGGCATCCAAAACGCCGGCCATTCCGACGACCCTTTCGGACGGAAAGCCGGAAAGTTTCCAGGTCAGATAGGTCATGATGTCGAGCGGATTGGTGACGGTCACGAGAATGGCGCCGGGGGCGTTGGCCAAGACTTGGGGGACAACGCTGCCGATGATTTTTGCGTTGGCTTCGAGAAGATCGCTTCGGGACATGCCGGGCTTGCGCGCCAAACCGGCCGTGATGACGACCGCCTGCGCCCCTTTCAGGATGTCGTACGCGGTCGAGCCGGCAATCTGCCGATCGTGGCCTTCGACAGGAGCGGCTTCGGCCAAATCCAGCGCCTTACCTGCGGCCAAACCGTCGGCCACATCCACCAACGCCACATCGGCAAGATCGCGCTCCAAAATTCTCTGGGCGCACGTTCCGCCGACATTTCCCGCGCCGATCACACCGACTTTCAAACGCATCTTGACTTCCCTCTCATTTCGGCGTCTGACACCGTACCGGCGTCTGACACCGCGCTTATCCTCGCTGCGTCAAAGGCCTGTACGGCCGTTCCGTCGGTCCCATGTAGATTTGGCGGGGCCGTCCGATGCGCTGGCCGGATTCCACCAGCTCCTTCCAGTGGGCCAGCCACCCCGGCAAGCGGCCCAAGGCAAAGATGACGGTAAATTCGTTGGTCGGAATGCCGATCGCGCGCAGGATAATGCCGCTGTAAAAATCGACGTTGGGGTACAGCTTGCGGGTCACAAAATATTCATCCTTCAAGGCGGCTTCCTCAAGCTGCTTGGCGATGTCCAGGAGCGGATCCTTCACGCCCAGTTTGGCCAATACCTGATCGCACGCCTTCTTGATGATGCGCGAGCGCGGGTCAAAATTTTTATAGACGCGATGGCCGAAGCCCATCAGACGGAACATTGAGGTTTTGTCTTTGGCCATGGCGATGTATTTCTTGGAGTCTCCCCCGCCCTTTTGAATGGATTCGAGCATTTCGATGACCGCTTGATTGGCGCCGCCGTGCAACGGTCCCCACAGCGCCGAAACCCCCGACGAGATCGAGGAGAAAGCATTGGTGCGGGAGCTGCCGACCAAACGCACGGTGGAGGTGCTGCAGTTCTGCTCGTGGTCGGCGTGCAGGATCAACATCTGCCGGAACGCCTGGACGATGGTCGGGTCCGGATCTTTTTTGCCGGGGCCGCCGAAGACCATATTGAGGTAGTTGGCGGAATAACCGAGATCCGCGCGCGGGGCAACCACGTCAAGCCCGCGGGAACGGCGATACGCGACCGCCGCGAGCGTCGGGATTTTGGCCATGAGCGTTAGAATGATTTCATCCATCTCTTCGCGGGTCGGATACGGGTTTAAAAGTTGCGGGTAATAAGAGGAAAGAACCGTGATCATCGCCGAAAGGACTGCCATCGGATGGGCGCTCTTCGGAAACGCATCGAAGAATCTCTCCATGCCGTCGGGCAGCGCATAGCGCTCGCTCACGCGCTGGGTGAATTGCTCGAGCTCCCGCTTGTTGGGCAGCTCGCCGTAAATGAGGAGGTGCGCGGTCTCGGTGGAGGTGGCTTGTTCGGCCAGTTGCTCGATCGGGATGCCGCGATAGCGCAGCACGCCGCGCTCGCCGTCCAGAAAGGTGATGGAGCTGACGCAGGAACCGGTGTTGCCGAAACCCGGGTCCATCGTGATGACGCCGGTCTGGTCGCGGAGCTTGCCGATTTCAAAGGCTTTCTCTTTTTCCGTTCCGATGATGACAGGCAGGTCGATTGTCTGGCCATTGAGAGACAATTTGGCCGTTTCTGTGGATGCGGCGGCAGTCATGACTTCCATTTCTCCTCAATCAAATGCGTAGGGCAGTGAGGTTAAAAGAGGTTCTGAAAGGCGCTCTAAAACGAAACAGGGGGTATTCTAACATGACCGATCGCCAAAAAGCGATGAAAACAAGGAGGGTTATCGAATATTATTCAACGACTGCATTTTTTAGAAATCCCAAGCAATAAATTTCGACGTTAAACGAGCTGGGATCGGTTCGCTGAAATTGCGCCTCAAACGTCCCCGTGGAGCTCAGCGGCACCGCATAAAAACCAACGTCGGAGCTGTTGTTTCCGGCGCGCACAACGATGCTCTGGTTGCCGACGGAAGCGCTACTGCCTGTGCGGCGAATGTACACCCTGGCTTCATTGATGACGATCTTGAGAACGGCCACTTCATTGGGGTGCTGAGTAAGAGGAACTCCTACGACAACTCTCCATGCGTTCTCCAAGCTTCCGGCGGGATCCCACACCAATACCGGGTCGGCGAGCCAGACGCTTTGTTGTCCACCAAAAACTTTTCCGGTCACCATCACATCGCCTTCAAAATAGCCGGCATAACCGGCGTTTTGAGGCGTGATGGAACCGAAGACACCGACCCGGTTGACAATGCCCTTGGAATCTGAATAAGAGACCCCCAAGGCGCCCGCGGTCACGTTGATTGTTTCCCCCACAGGACCCCAGCGGCCTTCAATGGCGGAATTTCTGCCGTTAGGCGTTGCCGGCACCACAGAAGCTTGATTGGCAAAAATGCCGTATTGAGCCATCGGCTGCTGGGCTTGAACATAAAGCCGGCTCTTCGGATCGGGCGCAGCGCCAATGCCGACCCTCAAACTGGGCGTTCCGGCGGCCGGTGTGTCAACTCCTTCCATAAACAAGATTTCGGCTGCTGCATCCGAAGCCCCTTGGACATGAAGCAGCGCTTTGGGCGCATCGGTTCCGATTCCGACGCGCCCTCCGGGAAACGGAGGAAGCCCTGTGCTGACGTTGATTGCGCCTGGTCCTCGTACGGTCAAGAGAGGCAAAAAGTTTGCCGCCCAACCGGCGCCACCCGCCAATGTATTGTCAGCGGTAGAGGAAGAAACCCCCAGAATAACACCCCCGTCGACAAAGGAAGCTCCTTCCGTCTTCTCAACAATGGCAGCATCTTGACCAATGGCCCAATAATTCGGATCTGTTCTGAAACGCAACGTATCTCCATTGGTGGAAGATGCCGCTACGAGAGCTTGCCCAACCAGGTGCAAAGCGGCCACTGGGGTTGCAGTTCCCACTCCCACCCGTCCGCCAACAGCGAGGGTCGCATCGGCAGGCGCTGTAGCCAAGCTAAACGCTTTGAGTTTCGCTCCCACAGTCGCACGGTTGGAATGCGCGTAATCGGCGTTCAATTGTGAAAAATCACTGCTGGGGGAAGGATAATATGTGGTGAATTCGACCTTTTCGGCCCGCACCGGTGTTCCAAACAACGCGGCCGCAATGAAAACGACGAGAGAGATTTTTTTAGTCATGGGAAGCCCTCATCTGAGTCGTGCTTGTCAATTCAAGCGCCGCAGTTCCCTGCTTCATTCGAAGAATGACGGTGACTGAAGATGCAGGGTTGCCGGCGGCGCCCCCGCGCTTAAAAACCAATCCGTCCGGAATCCCGTCGCTTCCCTGAATGGGGGGAGACACGCGATCATCCAGCTTATCTACAGCAACAAGATTTTCTGTCAGCGGTGTGCGCACCTGAGTGCCGCTTCCGTCCGGATCAAAATATAAAACTGCTTGACCTGAAGTATCTATTTCAACCTTGTAAATCACTTCTGGAGGAGCGCCAGGCAATGTAATGGTCACCGTATTGGAAGGCGTGCCCGCCGCCAGATTGACAGTGCTGGCGGCGCGAAGATGCGACGTGATCTGCTCCATGATGTAAGCCGCATTCCCGTTGAGCCCGCTCGAATTGAGGGTCTCCGTCAGATAAGTCTGGGAAGTTCCATAAACGGCCATGAATCCGAGCGTCACGACTGAAACGAGACTGGAAGCCACCAGCAGCTCGAGCAGGGTAAAGCCGGCCGCTCGGCGCCGAGCTCTCATCGAAGGCATCGGCCTAAAACGGCGGAAACTCCACCGTAATGTCCACGCGCGAAATGTCATGGTCTGCATCCGATATTCCATCGCTGTCGTCGGCAATGTTCGGATCCCATCGAATGGTGCCGTCCGGATTGAATTTTCCATGGACCACCGTATATTTTCTCCCGCCTCCGGCTTTGGCCAACGGACTGCCGGCGGGAAGCGGATAATCTTTATTGCTGCCGTCCGTCAAATCGACGGGCAATCCAACGCCCAGATCCGGTCGAATGGCGCGGCGGAGCTCTTCGGCGGTTTCCTGCGCCGCCTTTGAAGCCATCACCCTATAATTGCTGTCCGTCGCGGCCCGCCGGCCAAACACAAAAGCGGTAAACGTTCCAAGCCCAATCAGCGCCACCAGCACCATGGCCACCAACACTTCAAGAAGCGTCATGCCCTTTTCCGGGACGGATCGATTGATGAGGGTCATCGTATCTTTGGCGCTCTCCCGTTAAATGTCGGATTTCGCTTCAACTTTATACTGCAGCGGACTGGCCTGCGTTTTGGTCACCGTCAATGTCACCGTTCGAGTTCCTATCGTCATCGTTTCCGCCGCCGGCACGCCGACTACCATCGCGCTGGGTTTGGTTCCGGGTGGAGCTCCGACAGGCAGATCGCGCCCCAATTTGATGAAAGCCGCTTGAACCGCCGCCTCATCCGCATAGAATAATGTCCCTCGATGCTGATTGAGCGCAGTCATGCGCAAGCGGTGCCCTGTGGCATTCAAAGCCACCAGCACCGAGAGGGTGACCAGCATCCCTAAAACCAAGGCCAAAGGAAGAGCGATACCATTTTCATTCTTTATTCTATTAACTATAAGGGGCTGTGGTGTAAGCACTTAGGACTTTCCTCCTAGTCCTAAGTATACCCCAAAATCCAGAAATTTTTATATACTTTATAAATCTACAATATTAAAGTTATGTATAATATGTAACAGATAATAAATAAACAGGATGTGAGAAGTTAGACTAGCAGTTTTATATACTTTATAAATCTATTATATTACAATCATGTATGATGCGTAGTATCTCGGAAGTGGCAAGCATATGGGAGGGTAATCCGGCCGGGGTATGGGGGGGCTGAGGACTGAAAAGCTCCGGGACAGAATCCAAAAGTCCGATGCGATTCAGCTCATCGTGAAACTGCTGGAGCTGTTGACGCACAAAACCGTGTGTCGTTGCCGTCTTTCCGTAAACCGAAAGATACGCTGTCAGGTAATGGCCCCACCACCAAGGCCAAATACATCCCTGATGATGTATTCCCGGCTGCGGCTGGTAAGCCGGATCGGACGGGGAAAGCGAGCGCAAACCGAGCGGGGTCGCCAATTCCCGCGACATCGTCTCCAGCAAAGCCCTGCCCTGCTGGCGATTCAAAACCGGGTAAGGCAAACTCAAAGCCAAAAGCTGGTTGGGACGGACGGCGCCATCCGGCCGAGCCGGATGCACCACATCGTACAAACAATTCCGCTGATCATCCCAAAAAGAGCGGACGAAATTCGATCGAACCAATTTGGCCAACCGCGCGTATTGGCGGCGCAGGCGCAAGTTAAATCGCTCTCCCAAATCCGCCATCGTCATCAAGGCGTGGTGCCAAAGCAGATTGACCTCGACGGCTTTCCCCTGCCGGGGGGTCGCGGCATGGCCTTGGGCGCGGGCATCCATCCAGGTCAGCGGAAGCTCTTCCCCTTCGGTGGTGATTAATCCATCCTGATCCATGACGATGTGGAATTGCGTGCCTTGGACGTAGTAATCCACGATGTCCATGAGCACATCCAACAACCGGCGGCTGACGAAACGCAGGTCGCCGGTGGCGCGCAAATAGCGGTCCGTTGCCCAAAAAAGCCACAGCGATGCGTCCACCGAATCGTATTCGGGAGACGCGTCTTCTTCGGTAAACCGGACCGGAAGCAATCCATCCCGGCAATTGCTGATTAAATTTTGAAGGATTTCCCGCGCCATCTCCGGCTGCCCCGTCGACAAGGCGAGTCCGGGCAAAGCCATGAGCGCCTCTCGTCCGCAAGCCGTTCCCCACGGATAACCGGACAACAGATGCCGAGTTCCATCGTTGGCTTTGGCAAAAAAGCTCTCGGCGGCCGCCATCAGACGCTTCGTCCAGGGGCCCGCCGGTCTGGATTGGATTCTCTGCAGAATGCGCGAGCGGTGCTCCGTCAGGCGCGTGTTCAGATGCTCCAAGTGCGCGGGAGGCGTTTTGTCCAGTGAAGCCAGCAGATGCGCAGTTTCCGCGGGCCGCAGCAAATAGACGAGCTGGCCCGGGCTGTAAAGATCTTCGTGATAGGCGGTTTCGGTGGAGGCCTCTTCAGGATACTCGAAATTTTTGTACCAATACGCGGCGGGCTCAAATAATTCCGCCCCATGGTGCAAGGCCAGCGCCGGCAAACCTTCGTAGGGCCGAAGAATGAGCGTGCCTGGACCTTGTTCGAAGCGCGTCTGAAAGCTGGGGTTTTCCTGGGAAACCCACCGGAAATCACGGCAGGCCAACAACGGGCGGACGATGAGCTCAATGGCTCCCGGAGATTCTTTCAAATGGTAGGTGATCAAAACGGTATTTTCGCCGGGAATCATCCGAATCCGCTTTTCAAGAATGATGCCGGCCACGCGGTAAATAAAAGCCGGCCAAGGATCCATGCGAAACTCTTCCTGATAATGGTACCCTTCCGGATGAATCACCCTGTGATAACGGTTGGTGGACAAATCATGGCGCGCCCCCGGAGTCACAAGGGTCTCTTCCACTTTTGCCAGCATCACCGCACGCCCCCCGGGGGGCCGCGTCGCGGCCACCAAAAGCCCGTGGTAACGGCGCGTATTGACCCCCAGTATCGTCGAGGAAGCGTAGCCGCCGATGCCGTTGGTGACAAGCCATTCCTGGCTGAGGGCTTGGGGAAGATCATGACAAAGCGCGGGGGGGGCGACCAACGCCTGCAGCTCCGGAATTTCGGGGGCGGCTTCCGTCTTTCCACCCGCACGGACATCGGACGCTTTGATTTTTGAACGGGACGGGCGCCGCATCATGGCTCCAGGTCCGGACGAAGATTCAGGCGGGATGTCGAGCGATCCAGTTCCCGGTTTAGCTCCACCACCTGCTTGAGCTCTTCGATCTCCTGCTCCGTCGCGCCCAACCGTTGCAGCGCCGCGCGGTAGGCGCTGGCGAAGTAACGGTTGTTGCTGCTCAACGCGGCCGAATACGCCGCGACAAATTTTGTCCGGATGTCCGCTTCACCGGTCATCATCACCTCTTTCATCCGCTCCCACGTCGCAGCCAGCCGCTCCGGGTCGGCGGCCATCGCGCGGAAAACTCGAGGCACAAAAGGGACATTCAGAAGCGTTTTGACTTCTTCAAAAATCCTCTTGACCTCACCGGAGATTTTCGCATCATCCATCATTGACCGGCCACCCTCCAGCCGCTACAATGGCTCCATGAAATTGCGCTTTGGGCTTGTCTTTTTATTCTGCATCGCCGGCAGCGGTTGCGCCGCTGCCGCCGTTTTGGGGGCGGGCGCGGTCGCCGGCTACGCCGTCAGCCGCGACCACGTGGAGATGATGGTCGAGCGCCCCTACCCGCAAGTGTGGGCCGCCGTGCTCGATGAAACCAAAAGATTCGCCCTGCTCAAGGAAACTTATCCGGCCCAGGGCCTGATCGAAGCCAACGCCCAAGGAACGCATCTGGTGATTACCGTCGCCAAAGAAACGGAGCTGACGGTGAAAGTCGTCATCAAGGCGCGCCGGAATCTGCTTCCCAAGATCGATGTGGCCCAGCGCCTGGCAACCCGCATCGCAAAGCGGATCGGTTAGCCCCGCTGGCGGGGGCGCTAACCCTTCTTATCGTCCTTGTCCAACCCTTTGAAGAAATCCTCCGGCTTCAAATGCTGGAGCTCCTGCTTGAATTTATCTACTTCTTCCTCCGTGATCGGTTTCATGATGACGGGGCATTTCTTCCACACTTTCTCATCAATGAAAATGGGGGAGCTGGTGCGAACGGCCAAGGCCATCGCGTCGGAGGGACGGCAATCGATGGCGTGTTTTTTACCGTCTCCGGCTATCTCAATGACCGCGTAGTAAGTTCCATCTTTCAAATCCACGATCACAACGCGCTCCACTTTCGCCTGGAGCTCTCCGAGCAGCGCGGCCATCAAATCATGGGTCATGGGACGGGGCAGCGCTTCACCCTGCAGCTTTAAACCGATGGCGTTGCCTTCATTGATGCCGATCCAGATGGGGATGAGCCGCTGCCCCCCGACCTCTTCGAGGGTGACGACGTATTGACCCAGGAGCGGGATGAGCACCAAGGAAAAAATGCGCGCTTCTTTTTGCAAGGGATCTTTTTTGCCGTTGCTGTTCTCTTTTTCTTTCATAAAGGCCTCTGCAACAATTTTACCCGATTACCGTTCCAAAGCGGCAAAAGTTTCGATGTGGGACGTCTGCGGAAAAAAATCAAACAGGGTCAATTTTGTCAACCGATAACCGGGCTCGCGCTCAAGGATGAGCTGCAAATCCCGGGCAAGCCCGGCCGGATTGCATGAAATGTAGATCAGGCGCGGCGACTGCGCCTGCAGCAGCGGATTCAACGCATCCGGATGAATCCCGGCCCGGGGCGGATCGAGCACCAGCACGTCGGGACGCGGACCCAAACGCAACAAGCCGCGCCGGGTGAGCAGCTCTTCGACCTTGCCGCAGACGAAGGTGGCGTTTTTGAGTCCGTTGCGCCCGGCGTTCATCCGGGCCAAAGTACAATTGTCCGGTTCGCTCTCGATGCCGTAGACTGTTTTCGCCTTGGCGGCCAGCATCAGGGCAATCGTCCCGATGCCGCAGTAAAGATCGTACACAACCTCCTGCCCTTTCAAATCCATGTTTGCCAGAATTTCCCGGTAAAGCGCTTCGGCCTGGATCAAATTCGGCTGAAGAAAACTCATCGGTCTCATCTGAAGCGTCAGCGGCCCGATTTGGTCTTCCAACAGATCGGACCCGGCCAGCAGCTCTGTTTTTTCCGGATGGGCCACATCGGAAACGCGCGTGGAAATTCCCCAAACGACGTGCGCGCATTGCGGAAGACGCCGGGTCACCTGCTTGGCCAACGCCTCCACCGCCTGCCGCGGACCTTCATTCGTCACAATCAGGATCATCGCCTGATTCGTCGAACGCGCCACCCGCACGACCATGTATCTCCAAAATCCGGTATGCTCCTTGGGACGATACGCGCTTAATCCTGAGCCGGCGGCGGCCGCTTCCACCTCTTGCAAAATTTGACTCGCAAGCTCCGGGGCGATCCAGCAGTGATCAATTTTGACCACGCGCTGAAAAGACGCTTTCTGGTGCAGGCCCACCACGACACGGCCGGCCTCCTGGCCGAAGGAAAATTCCATTTTGTTGCGGTAATGCCACGGGTCGTCCATCGGAACAACGGAAATTTCAGGGAGGTGCCGCAAGCGGCCGAGGTGTTCCAGCGTTTCCGCCAACTGAGCCGTTTTCCACCGGACCTGGGCGGCGTAAGACAAATGCTGGAGATCGCACCCTCCGCAGAATCCGAAATGACCGCAGCGCGGCGTGACGCGATCGGGGGAGGGTTGCTCGAGAGCCACCACATCCGCCTGGGCGCAATTGGATTTGATCTTCGTCAGACGGACTTGGGCGCGGTCTCCGGGAAGAGCGCCCCGCACCAGCACGGTTTTGCCGTCGACGCGAGCCACGCCGCGGCCGAGCAGGGCGAGCTTTTCAATGTCAACGGTCAGCAGGTCGCCGGGACGAAAAAGAAGCGCAGAGCTGTTGCCCAATGAAAAACTATTGCGCGGGAGAGGATCTGGTTTTCTGTGCCGTCCCGACGGCAATCGACTGAACGAAACGCTTGCCGCTGGCGACATCATAGGTGTAATCCACCGTCACTTGATCCCCCTGCTTCAAATCATCCAACGCTGCGGGGTCGGTTCCACGAGTCACTTTGATGGAAGCTGGGTCGGCGGCCATTTCTTTCGTCACGCCATACCGGTCTTTGACGGTCAAGAGCGGTTGAATGCCTTCCTTGTTGATCTGCATCAGCTCGCCGGAAAATTTAATCGGGATCGGATGCAGCGCCGGCGCGGCAGGAACGACAACCGCAGGTGCGGGAGTTTCCCCCGCAGGCGCCGGAGCGGCGGGCTGTGCTGCAGGAACATTGGGCGCCGCCGAAGAGCTCTGTGCAGGGGCTGCGGCAGGCGTTTCACCGGCCTCCTCCGACACTGCCGTTGTACAGGTTGCCGCAAGAATCACCGCGCCGATGACGATCGCTTGTCCGGAATACCGCCTCATGCTCATGTTGCCTCCAAAGGGTTTTGCCGCATGACCACGCTCCGTTCATTATAGAAGCATGTTCCGGCCCGGTCAAGAAGAAGGGGTCAATTGGACGATCAGACCACCATGTTACAAAGAATAGCAATCTCAATCTCTTGAACACGGCTTAACTTTTCATCGTTGGTGAGGAATGCCTGTGCGCCGCATTCGATGGCCGTGGCAATCTGAATGGCATCTGGAACCCTCAATGTTGTGCCATAACGAGCCCGAAGGCGAGCGGCTGTTTCGGAAATGGTTTCCTCGACTGGAAACAAGGTAAAGCCGGTACTGCCAAGTAAACGATCTCTATACTGCTGAGCCAGATCGAACCGGCCTTTCTCCAGCGGCTTAACAAGCACTTCGGTAAGAGTAATGAAGGATGTTGATGCGCTAAGGGTGCCGGCATCAATCCGGTTGAAAATAGGTCCCAGAATCGGCAGATAAGCAGGGTTTTCCTCAATGAAGTAAACAATTACCATGGAATCGAGGCACACCGCGCGCTTGCCTTGCAGAAAAGACTCAACCCGCCCATTCATCTCGTAGCCGATCCACGTAATCCTTGGCGTCTACTCCCTTCCAAATTTCTTTCCCCAAGCCGCGCAAAGAGCTGAGGGTGGCTTGGTGATAAAGCGGATAAACAGCAGTCATCCTTGATCCTTGATCTACCGATAACAAGTGGATGATGTGCTCAACCAATTCTCTGGAAGCCACCCATACATACTCTTCGCTCTGGATTGCAATGCCGGTCATGGGCTCTCCTTGTCAAACAAAGCCTTCAACTTTTGCGTCGAGAAATTCCCGAATACTCGTTCGATCTCCGCATGGGATTCATCTACTCGTCGTTCGATCTCGGCCGTCGAGAACGGAAATGGCTGGGCAAAGGTGTCGTACAAATCCAGCGTGAACACCAATTTTTCCGGATCCTTCCGCGGCCCCATGGCAAACGTAATCACCAAACTATGTCCTTCATGGGCCGTAGGCATTTCAAGGCGCAGCATGTACGGCCCGTGTTTCCCGCCCACCGATTCAGGAATGTTCGGGTAAACTGTAAAATATTCTTCCAGCTTGAACTCGCCAGCTAAGGGAACGGCAATCTCGTTGATGTAGCGCAAGCCGACCCGCTGGACAGTCTTCGGCACGGCGAGTTCAGCGTAGATCGCCGCCATGGCCCCTATCACCGGCCGCCAATCTCCGAAATGGGGGTAGGGCTGGAGCTGATTGACCACCAGAAGATTCGGTGCCAACTGGACCAGTCGCGAACCGTCAGTCCGGCCATAGCGCATGCGCGCTTTCGATTCCGAGACACGCGTCCCCCGTTCTTGTTCCGATATGTTGAACTCGGCAAAAAACTCTGAAATTTGCTGCCTGACTGGAAAATCACTCTTGATTCGTTCGTAAAACTGGCCTTGCGTTGCCGGGTCCCATCGGGATCCGGAAAAATATATTTCACACAAGGCTTCTCGGACTGGGGGATTTGGATAAGGTCTGGCCATTGCTTTACAAGCGTACCACTCCCACTTAAATTATGGAAGTGTCAACGGGAGTTTCTGGGCGACCGGATCGCCCGACTCGAGGGCCTGTTTACCAGGTGCATGGTATAATGCGCTCTATGTCGGTCGGATTTTTTCAAGATCTCTTTACCGGTTTTGTCAGTTTGGTTTATCCCCCGCATTGCCTGGCCTGCCGGTCTTCTCTCGCGAGCGACGCCCAAGATTGGTTCTGTTCGAATTGCCGGG
Source organism: Candidatus Omnitrophota bacterium (assembly GCA_016206755.1). Classification (GTDB taxonomy): domain Bacteria; phylum Omnitrophota; class Gorgyraeia; order 1-14-0-20-64-10; family JACQQZ01; genus JACQQZ01. Next base: position 4,143 of record JACQQZ010000132.1, on the reverse strand, counting down.
TGGGTCTGCCGGAAAACCGATCGGTTCCGTCCGACATCCATCCATTGGCTTGGGCGCGCGCGGCCTGCGCCTATGAAGGATTGGCCAAGCGGTGCGTCTTGCTTTTGAAGTACGGCGGCAGGCAAGGATTGGCCCAACCGATGGCCCGACGCATGGTGCAATCCCTGAAAATTTCCGGCGGCGCGGTGCTGGACCTGCTGGTTCCCGTGCCTCTCTATTCGACCCGGTTGCGCCAGAGGCAATTCAATCAAGCGGGGCTTCTCGCGCACGCCGTTGGGCGGCAGATGCGCCTTCCGGTTTCCTCCGGAAACTTGATCCGGCACGCGGCTTCCCGGATCCAAAGCGCTTTGAGCGCACGGGAGCGGCGCGGCAATGTTCAAAACGTTTTCTCCGTACGGCGCCCGGAGGAAATTGCCGGGCGGAAAATTGCCCTCATCGACGATGTCCTCACCACGGGCTCCACTGCGAAGGCCTGCGCGCAAGCCCTTCTGAAAGCCGGTGCCCAGTCCGTCGGTACTTTGGCTTTCGCTGGAGGAGGCGAAACCATCGCCTCCGGGCGTTTGGCTTTCGCCCACGGATAATCCCCTTGCTCATCTTACGGCGATACGTCTTAAAAGAGCTGCTGGCGCCCTGCCTGATGGCCTTTGTCGTCTTCACTTTTGTCTTGCTGGTCGGAAATCTGGTCAAATTGGCGGATCTTCTGGTGAACAAAGGGGTCCCGCTGATCGACATTCTCAAGCTCTTCAGCTTGTTGATCCCCACCCTCTTGTCTCACACCGTACCGATGGCGGTTCTCACAGGAACACTGCTGGCTTTCGGGCGCCTGTCCAGCGACCAGGAGATCACCGCCATGCAGGCCTCCGGAGTCAGCGTTCTTTCCTTGGCGTTTCCCGTCGGCATTGTGGGACTGATCCTGGGCGTGGCCTTGGTTCTGGTCAACGACCGAGTGGTCCCCGGAACCCATTTTGCGACGCGAAAAGTTTTGGAAGAAATCGGCGTGCGCAATCCCGGCGCTTACATTGAGCCGGGAACTTTTGTCAAAGAATTCAAACCGTACATCTTGTTTGTCTATCGCATGGAGGGGAATCAGCTCTACAAAGTTCGCATCTACGAGCCGATGCCGGGGCGGCCCACCCGCACCATTCTGGCCGATCGCGCGGAATTTGTGCCGCTGCCTGAAACGCGCCAAGTCCAATTTAAACTTTACCGCGGAACGGCGGATGAGCCGGACTTGGAAGACGCCGCCAAGCTTTACAAGCTGGAGTTTGCCAGCTACGCCATGACGCTGAGTCTGGCCGGAAAAAATCAAAGAGACATCATGAAAAAACCGAAAGACATGACGCTCTCGGAGATCCGCGCTGAAATGGCCTCGCTTAAAGAACAAGGGATCGATCCTGCCCCCCTCGAAACGGAAATCCACCGGCGGCTGGCCGCCTCCGGCTCGACGCTGGCCTTCGTGTTGATCGGAATGCCGCTGGCCATTCGCACGCGCCGGGCGGAACGCTCCGTCGGCTTCGCGTTGAGCTTGATGCTGATCCTCATTTACTATTTGATGCTGTTGGGGGGGCAGAGCTTGGCGCTCCAAGGGCTTTTGCCGGCAGCGCCCGCGCTTTGGCTGCCCAACATTCTACTGACGGCCATCGGCATAGGACTGCTGGCAAGGGTCGCGTACCGCTAAATATGAAAATTTTAGACCGCTACACTGTCCGACAATTGATCGGGCCGCTGATTTGGTGTTTTTGTCTCTTTTTGGTTCTGTATTTGGTCATTGATCTGTTTGGACATCTGGACGAAATCCTAAGATTCAAAGTCCCTCTGCGCATCCTGGCGAAATACTACGGCGCAATGATCCCTGTCATTTTTGTCCAAGTCGCCCCCTTTGCATGCCTGATGGCCGTTCTCTACACCGTGGGCAATCTCAATAAGAATCAGGAGCTGGTCGCGATGCGGGCCTCCGGTCTGGGCCCCTGGCAAATCGTCCGGCCTCTTTTGGCGGCGGGACTTCTGGTCAGCGGCCTCGTGTTGTACGCCAACGAACAGCTCACACCCGGCGCCGTTTTGACGCTTCAAATTTTGAAGGACGATTATCTGGAGCGCCCGCCGGACCCAACTCGCCCGCCGCGCGAACAGCGGCCTATTGAATCTTTGGCCGTGTACGGCACCGGGCACACGCTGCTCTATGCCAAATCTTTCGACCCGCGCAGCAAAGTTCTCGAAGACGTCATCATTCTCGAGCACGGACCGGACTTAAAACTCAAACGCAAAATCACCGCCGCGCGGGCGGAATGGACCGGGTCTTCGTGGCGATTCTTCAACTGCGCTGTTTTGAGATTTGATTCGGAAGGAAAATCGTTCGGGAAGAAAATCGGCTTTGAACGAAAGATCATTCCGATCGGCGAATCCCCGGAAATTTTAATGAAGGCGGACCAACAGTCTCAGGCGATGTCGTTCCGGGAGCTTAAAAAATACATTGAGCGCATGGGGCCCTCCGGCGCGGAAGCGACGCAAAAATTACAGGTGGAGCTGCAGACAAAGCTGGCTTATCCGTTTGCCAGCTTTGTGATCATTCTCATCGGGACGCCGCTGGCGGTGCGCTCTTCGCGCGGAGGGACGCTGATGGGTATGGGAACCGCCATCGGAATTGCCCTGGCTTTCTACACCGCACAAGCCATCTTCACGGCTGCCGGAAAAGGAGGGATGCTGCCTCCGGCATTGGCCGCCTGGGGGGCCAACCTGATTTTCGGGGGATTGGGAATCCTGCTGCTTCGCCGCCGGTTGGCTTAAAGCTTGCCAGTGCCCCCCGACCTGAGAACAGCATTTCTTTGACTGGTCTTACCAGAAGGACATCAGCAGGAAAACAAGACTTTACTATGCAGGAATTAGCTCTGCCTTTAAACCTGGGGCCACTGCTCTAGGGTGGGTTGAAGCAAACGTATGAGAAAAATCGATGATAGTAAGACCGACTACCTGCCGCGTATCCGGTTTGTATCGAACGATTACTCCATTGTCCAATACCTTGTTGACCGACTCTTTCGGCTCCCCGATTGAAACGTAGAGAACATCGCTTTCATTGTCATATGCAAATCTCAACTCATCAGGCTGGGGCTTATCCATATTACGCCTCCTCCTTTAATTTCGTCTGAAATAAAAGCTGTCTTGATCCTTTGGTCATGCACATTAGCAACTACTGCTTTGTAAAGACTTTTTTCTTTTGAGTGTTCAGAATAATAGATACGCGTTCCGACTTTCGTTTTACTTTCTACAATTGCCAGTGTTTTGTCAAACACGTGCTGAATAAATGAAACGGGGTCGTGGATACAATGATCGTGTTGGATATGATGCAATGCACTCGGGGATAGCCAGAGCTGAATGCCATCCTTGTCAGAAAACCCAATGAGTTTGCCTGTTTTTGGGCTGCTACCTTCAGGCATCATAGCTCCGGATGCAACTATGCTATGCTTGGACAAGAAGCTTGTCAAATCTCTATTCGTATCCTGGGGGAATCCTGCTGCTTCGCCGCCGGCTGGCTTAGGTGCCGGCTTCCCAACTGGACAGATACTTTTCCTGCTCGGCAGTCAATGTATCCATGTTGATTCCCAGCGACTTGAGCTTGAGCCGCGCAATCTGCAGGTCAATTTCATTGGAAAGCTTGTAAACTTTCTTCTCGAGCTTGCCGGCGTTCTTGAAGATCCACTCGGCGGCCAGCGCCTGGTTGGCAAAGCTCATGTCCATCACGGCGGCCGGGTGTCCTTCGGCGCAGCTTAAGTTCACCAGACGCCCTTCGGCCAATACGACGACGCGGCGGCCGTTCTTGAGTTCGTACTCTTGAACGTCGGGTCGGAGCGTCTTGACGCTTTTTGAAATTTTCTTCAATCCTTCTAAATCCAGCTCCACGTTGAAGTGGCCGCTGTTGGCCACAATCGCTCCATCTTTCATCCTGGAGAATTCAGCCGCCGTGATGACGTGCAGATCACCCGTCACCGTCACAAAAAGATCCCCGATTTGAGCGGCTTGCGCAATCGGCATCACGCGGAAGCCGTCCATCACCGCTTCCAGCGCCCGAACCGGGTCGACTTCGCAGACAACGACGTTGGCCCCTGCCCCGCGCGCACGCGTGGCGACACCGCGGCCGCACCAGCCGTA
>JACQQZ010000134.1 GCA_016206755.1 Candidatus Omnitrophota bacterium | reverse complement strand
GGTCTGATGCAAGCCGAATTGATTGCCGTTGGAACCGAGTTGTTGTTGGGTTTCACCCTCAACACCAATGCCGCATTTTTAAGCCGGAAGCTCGCCGAATTGGGGGTGGATTGCTACCACCACGTCACCGTCGGGGACAATCCCGTACGCCTCAAAGAGACCCTCGTCGGCGCCCTCAAGCGCTCGGACTGCGTGATCACCTGCGGCGGTCTGGGGCCCACGGTCGACGACATCACCCTGGCGACCATCGCCAAAACGCTCGAAAGACCGCTGGTCCTCGACCAAGACATTCTGACTCAAATCCGGGGGCGTTTTCAACGGCTCGGCATTCCGATGCCGCAATCCAATCTCCGGCAGGCCTACGTCCCCCGGGGAGCGATCATTCTTCCCAACCGCATCGGCACGGCGCCGGGCTTCATTTTGCCCCTGCGCAAAAAAATTCTCATTGCGCTTCCCGGCCCGCCTCGGGAGCTGGAACCGATTTTTATAACGCAGGTGTTGCCCTGGCTGGAGAAACGCGCTTCCCCCGAAGCCGTTTTGATCTCCAGAACGCTGAAGCTGACCGGCATCACGGAATCTGAAGTGGATGAAAAAGTTTCCGATCTTCTCAAGCTCAAAGGCGAGACCACCGTCGGCATTTACGCTCATCCGGGACAAGTCGATTTGCGGATCACCGCCAAACACAAAACCAAAGCCGGCGCGGGGCACAACATTCGCCGCATTGAACAAGAGATCCGCAAGCGCATGGGGGCCTTGGTCTACGGGGCGGATGATGACACCCTTGAAGAAATCGCCGGCAAGCTTTTGGGACGGCAGCGCAAAACGCTCAGCGTCGCCGAGTCCTGCACCGGAGGACTGGTGGGGCATCGCATCACGCAGATTCCCGGAAGCTCGGCCTACTTCGTCGGAGGAGCCGTTTCTTACGCAGACGCCGTTAAGAGCGGTTTTTTAGGCGTGCCGCCTGGCCTGCTGCGCAAACAAGGAGCCGTCAGCGAGGAGGTGGCCAAAGCGATGGCCCAGGGGATTCAAAAACTGGCGAGGGCTTCCGTTGGGCTTGCCATCACCGGCATCGCCGGGCCGGCCGGGGGCAGCAAAGAAAAACCGGTGGGCCTGATTTACATCGCGCTCTCGAATGGAAAACAGGTTCTCTGCCGCCGCTACACGCTGACCGGAGACCGTTCCACGATCAAATGGAAAGCATCGCAATCCGCATTGGATCTTTTGCGGCTTTATCTTTCAGGCCAACTTCAGTAAGGACCTCCGTTGCCCATGCGGGTGTTCGCCGCCGTCGAAATCTCTCAATCGTCCCGGGACCGGATCGAGGGCCTCATCCAAAAACTCGATGCGTCCGGCGCCGATGTCAAATGGGTGGCGCCTCAAAATCTGCATCTGACGTTGAAATTTTTAGGCGGCATTTCCAGCGCTCAAGCCCGATCTTTTCAGCGCCAGCTTTCCGAAACGCTCGCCTCTTTTAAGCCCTTCTCGCTCCGGCTCCGGGGCCTGGGGGCATTTCCCTCATTTCAACGTCCCCGGATTATCTGGGTAGGGGTGGATGAAGGTAAAGAAGCGTTGATTGATTTGGCGGCGATTGTAGAAAAGGCGGGTCAGACGCCCGGGGGAGCTGCCCAGGCGCGGCCTTTCGAGCCGCATCTGACCTTGGGAAGAGTCCGATCGGCGAAAGGTCTTGAGAAACTCGTTGCGGGATTAAGCGCTGCGGCCTCTTTCGGCTGTCCGGATGGGATCCGCGTGGAAGCCGTAACGCTTTTTGAATCCGTTCTCTCTTCCGCAGGACCGACTTACAACGCGCTGCATCAATGCAAGTTTTTCAGCACCGCCCAATAAACGATCCCCCGCGCAACGCCTCCGGCAGCCAGATCATCCAGCAGCACACCCCAGGCCCCGGGGAGCTTTTCCAACCGGCGAATCGGGGGCGGCTTCACGATGTCCAGCAACCGGAAAACAATAAACCCGATCGTCCACTGCAGCCAGGTCAGGCACGGAAAACCTGCGAACGCGATGAGAGCTCCGCAAAATTCATCAATCACAATGACCGGGGGGTCCTGTTGGCCAAGTTCTTCTTGCGCTTTGGGAATAAAAATAAGGCCGGCTGCAAAAGCCCCTGCCGTCACCGCCCATTGCCACGCAGCGGAACTGTTCAACAACCAAGCGACACCTGCACCAGCGGCTGCACCAAAAGTACCCGGGGCAAATGGGATGCGGCCCAAGCCCGCGCAACTGACTGCCCAAATACTGACGCTGGATTTCAAATTTTTCATGAAGCGGTCTCCTTTTTAGAGCGCCTTTCAGAACCTCGCGTGAACCGCGTGGCGAGCGCCAGGAGCCGGTCGGCAAGGCGCGACGACGACAGCGTATCCCCGGC
>JACQQZ010000012.1 GCA_016206755.1 Candidatus Omnitrophota bacterium | reverse complement strand
TACAAGGCCAATCGAAATACCATCAAAAACCCAAATCGCCTTTACGTCGGCCAAAAGCTGACCATTCCGGCCGATGAAGGCGAAGAGCGCCGCGCTTCCGTTGGCGGCGAAACCATCAAATAAATTGGCGAACACCGACAAGAGTTATCGCCTGCTTTCCGGTCATGAGGCCGCCACGCTTTTTGGGCCGCACGATGAGCATTTACAACTCATCGAGCAGGCGTTTCATGTCAAGGTCGCCGCACGCGGGCTGGATGTTGCGGTGAGCGGTTCGGAGCCCGCGGTGAAGAAAGCCAGCCGCCTGTTTGACCAGCTGCTCGACATCATCCGGATGGGGCGCTCAATCCGGCGCGAAGAAGTGGTGTATGCCATCGGCGCGCTTCGCGAAAAGGGAGACTTGGATTTGCACGACATCTATCTCGACAAAATTCCCGTCTTGTCCAAGCGGCAATTCATCACCCCTAAAACGGCGGGGCAGAAGGCCTACGCGGATGCCATTCGAAAACATGACATTGTTTTCGCCATTGGTCTCGCGGGAACCGGGAAAACTTATTTGGCCATGGCCATGGCGGTGGCTGCTTTGAAGGATCAGGAAGTTTCGCGCATCATTCTGACCCGTCCGGCCGTCGAAGCGGGTGAAAGCTTGGGTTATCTGCCCGGAGATCTTTACGCCAAAGTCAGCCCGTATCTGCGGCCTCTGTACGATGCCCTCTACGACATGATGGACGTCGACCGCATTCAGCGTTATCTCGAGCACGGCATCATTGAAGTCGCCCCCTTGGCTTACATGCGCGGCCGCACGCTCAATGATTCTTTTGTGATTTTGGACGAGGCCCAAAACTCAACGCCGGAACAGATGAAAATGTTTTTGACGCGATTGGGCTTTGATTCCAAAACCGTGATCACGGGAGATGTGACGCAGTCTGACCTTCCGGAAGGCAAGCCGTCGGGATTGGTTCAAGCCCAAGAAGTTTTAAAAGGCATCGAAGGCATCGCTTTCGTGGAATTTTCGGGCGCCGACGTCGTTCGCCATGAGCTGGTTCAAAAAATCGTCCAGGCGTACGAGCGTGAATCTTCAAACAGAGGAAGCCGATGAGTTTTTTGAGTTGGAGCGCCTCCAGGCCGCGCCGCGGTATTTTGCCCAAGCAAGGGCCTTCGGCGCTGGATCAAATTCTCACGCGCCGCACGATGGTGCAGGTCTGGTTGGGCTTGATCTACGCCGGATTGGCCGTGTGGTTGGTGGTGGGCAGCACCAACGCCGTTCCGGTGTTTTGGACGGAAGGGTCGATCGCCCCGCGCACTGTTTATGCCCCGCGCGCCGTCGCCTATCAAATGGATTCAAAGCTCGTCGCGATTCAGCCCCAAGAGTTGATCGTTGCCAAGGGGCAGCGCTTAACCTCTGAGCACGTCGCTGCCTTAAGAGCCATCGGCGCCCAATCCGAGCCGCTGCGCGCGGTGGACGCCTGGAGCTTGGCATTTTTGACGCTGGGGGTGGTTTGCTCCGGATTTTGCGCGCTGCGTTTTGCAGCTCCAAAAACGGCGGCGCGGACTTCAGAGCTGGTGTTGACGGGACTCATGAGCTTGCTCACACTGGGCTTCAGTTTCGGGCTGGCCCACTCGTTGGCGCTGCCGTTGTGGATGACTCCGACTGCCGCTCTGGGAATGGTGCTGACGCTGCTGCTCAACCCCACCGTGGCCATCGTGGCCACGGTGTCGACCGGGCTGCTCATCGGTTTGATGGCCGGCCAGCGGTTGCTGGTGGCGTTGGCCGTGGTCTTCGGAGCGACCGCCGGCGCGGTCCTGGTTCGAGGCGCCCGCCGGCGTGCGACGCTCATGAAGGCCGGCATTTGGAGCGGCGTGGCCCAAGGGCTGGCGGTTGTTGCTTTGAAATTGGTCGAGCACGACATGCCGCAGCCGGCTTTGCTGGAAGGATTGTGGGCGGCTCTCATCAGCGGCTCCGGTTCATTCGTTTTAACCATGGCATTGCTGCCTGTTCTGGAAAATCTATTCGGTGTCGTGACGAACGTGACGCTGTTGGAGCTTTCCGATTTAAATCACCCTTTGCTCAAGGAGCTTTCGATTCGCGCCCCCGGCACCTACCACCACAGTTTGATCGT
>JACQQZ010000135.1 GCA_016206755.1 Candidatus Omnitrophota bacterium | reverse complement strand
TGTAAGGCCCCCCGTGATCACACCGGCGCCTCCTCCGCCTCCTCCGCCGGCCTCCTTAAAACCTGCTGCTCCTGCTGCGCCGAAAGCGCCTGAAACTCCAAAACAAAAATTTGCTGCACCCGCTGCTCCCGCTGCTCCTGTCGCACCGGCCGCCCCCCCGGTCAGTCCGGCGAAAGCCCCGGCCGCTGCTCCAAAACAAATTTCTCCTGTCGCACCGGCCGTTCCTGTTCAGCCGGCCAGACCAATGCCACCTCCGGCGCCATCGGCCCCCAGACCGCCGGCGCCCGCCCATGCAGCGCCGCCGCGGCCGCCGGCACGTGCACCGTCAAGACCGGCAGCGCCATCGCGGCCGGCGCCCGTTCCGGCTGTAGCCGCTGAGCTGCCAAAAAGCGTGGCGCTCAAATTCCCGGTCGCCGTCAAGGAATTGGCGGAAAAATTGGGAATCAGCCCCAGCGAAATCATTAAAAAATTGCTGGGCATGAAGATCATGGCGACGATCAATCAAGCCCTGACCGAAGACACCGTCAGGAAAATTTTAGAGGTGATGGGTGTGGGATTGGAACGTCTTCCGACCCTCGAAGAAGAACTCACCCAGCATCACGAGGAACCGGACGATCCGAAGCAGCTTAAGGCCAGGCCGCCGGTGGTCACGTTGATGGGTCACGTCGACCACGGCAAGACTTCGTTGCTGGATGCTATCCGGAAATCCAAGGTCACCGAATCCGAGTCCGGCGGCATCACGCAGCACATCGGCGCTTATCAAGTTCATCTGCCCAAAGGGTGGATTACATTCTTGGATACGCCGGGCCACGAAGCGTTTACGGCGATGCGCGCCCGCGGGGCCCATGTGACGGACGTCGTCATTCTCGTTGTGGCAGCCGACGACGGCGTGATGCCTCAGACCATCGAAGCCATTGACCATGCGAGAGCGGCCGAAGCGACCATCGTCGTGGCGCTCAATAAAATCGACAAGCCGGAGGCCAATCCGGAAAAGGTCAAACGTCAATTGATGGAGCAGGGCTTGATGACGGAAGACTGGGGCGGCAAAACCGTCATGGTGCCGGTCTCCGCGCGTTCCGGCCAAGGCATTGACGAGCTTCTCGAAATGATGCTGCTGGAAGCCGAGCTTTTGGAGCTCAAGGCCAATCCGTCGCGTCCGGCCAGAGGCATTGTGATTGAAGCGGAACTTTCCAAAGGCGGCGGCCCTGCGGCCACGGTCTTGATTCAAAACGGATCTTTGAAAGTCGGCGACATTGTCGTGGCCGGTTCTCATTACGGCCGCGTGCGCGCCATGATCAACGACCACGGACAGCGCGTTCAGGACGCAGCTCCTTCCATGCCGGTGGAAATTTTAGGGCTTGCCGGCGTGCCCAAGGCAGGCGAGCCGTTCTACGTCGTCGATGATGAACGCAAGGCGCGGGAGCTGACCCAGCAGCGCCAGGACACGCAGCGCCAGGCGGGATTGTCTGCGGGGCGCAAGGTGATGAGTCTCGAAGAGTTCCAGAATGAGCTCAAAGCCGGCAAAGTCAAGGAGCTGAACATCATCGTCAAGACCGACGTCCAGGGATCCGTCGAAGCGATCAAAACTTCCATGGAAAAACTCTCGACCGATCAAATCCAGCTCAAAATTCTGCACGCAGGCGTCGGCGCCATCAACGAGTCCGACATCATGTTGGCGGTGGCGTCGAATGCCATCGTCGTCGGTTTCCACGTGGCCCAGACGCCCGAGGCGGAAGTGTTGTCCAAGGAAGAGCGCGTGGATGTCCGGCTCTACGAAATCATCTATGAGGCCGTCGGCGAAATCCGCGCAGCCATGGAAGGGCTCCTGGAGCCGAAGATGCAGGAGATTTTCGTCGGCCGCGCCAAAGTGCTGCAGGTCTTCAAGCTGACCAAGGCCGGTTCTGTGGCCGGATGCCAAGTGGTCAAAGGCAAGATGATTCGTTCCGCCGCATTCCGCTTGACGCGCGGCCCCGAGAAAGTTTTTGAAGGCAAAATCTCGAGTCTCAAGCGCTTTAAAGACGACGTGCGTGAAGTGGGCGAAGGTTTGGAGTGCGGCATTGCGCTGCAAGGGTTCAACGACTATCAGCCCGGTGATCTCATCGAGGCCTTTGAAATCCAGCAGGTGGCCCAGAAACTGTGACCCCATCACCTGTTTTGGCCCGAAGGGCCGCCGGAATAGGGCATCGCCGCCGGCGATGAAACAGGTGATGGGGTGACCCCTCGCGTTTTAAGCGGCATGCGTCCCACCGGACATCTGCACTTAGGCCACTTCGTCGGCGCTCTCTCCAATTGGGTCAAGCTTCAGCAAACGCACGAATGTTTTTTTATGGTGGCCGACTGGCATGCCCTGATGAGCGAGTACGAGCATCCGGGGCATCTGCAGGAGTATGTGGTTTCGAATGTGACCGATTGGCTGGCCTGCGGCATCGACCCCAAGCGCTCGGTCATCTTCCGGCAGTCGGATGTTCCGGAGCACTTGGAGCTCCATGCCGTCTTGTCGATCGTCACTCCTTTGGGATGGGTGGAGCGCGTGCCGACTTATAAAGAGCAATTGCGCGAAGTGCAGGGCAGGGACTTGGCCACGTACGGATTTTTGGGGTATCCGATTTTGCAGGCGGCCGACATTTTGCTCTATCGCGCCAATGTCGTTCCGATCGGAGAGGATCAGCTCCCGCATTTGGAGCTGACCCGCGAAATTGTCCGGCGGTTTAAATTCTTGTACAAAAAAGATATCTTTCCGGAGCCCGCACCCCTGCTGACCGAAAGCGCGCGATTGACCGGAACCGACGGCCGGAAGATGTCCAAGAGCTACGGCAACACCATTGCGTTGGGCGATGACGAAGAAAGGGTTCGCACAGCGGTTCAGCAGATGGTGACCGATACGCAGCGCGCACGCATGACCGACCCGGGACATCCGGAGCAGTGCTTTGTCTGTCAATACTGGAAAGTGTTTTCACCCGGGCGTGCCCCGGCGCTTTGGGAAGAATGCCGCACCTCCAAGCGGGGTTGTTCTCAGAACAAAAAAGAATTGGCCGAAGTGTTGGTCAAGGCAACCGAGCCGATGCGCCGCGCCCGCGCCCAGGGCAACGTTTCCGCATCGGAAGTCGAGCAGATCTTGAAAGAGGGCGCGGTTCGCGCCAGGGCGGTGGCCGGCGAAACGATGCGCGAAGTCAAAAAGGCGGTTGGGCTCCGTTGAGCTATCCGTTGAGCTACCGGGTCCGGCTTCCCATTTTTGAGGGACCGCTGGATCTTTTGCTTTTTTTGATCAAGCAAAGCCACATCGACATCGTCAATTTGCCGATTGCCAGGATCACCGAACAGTATTTGGAATATTTGAAGTTGATGCAGGTTTTGGATTTGGAGATTGCCGGCGACTTTTTGGTGATGGCCGCGACGTTGATTCAGATCAAATCCAAAATGCTTCTTCCGCCGGATGAAACAGCGGCGGAAGAAAAAGAAGAGGAAGACCCGCGGGCGGAGCTGATACGGCGGCTCATGGAGTATCAGCAATTCAAGGCGGCCGCCGAACGCCTGCACGAGATGGAGCGCCGGCGCTCGGCCATGTTCACGCGCGTGCCGCCGGAGGGACAAGCCCTCGAAGCGGAATGGGCGGAAGAGCCGTTTTTCGAGGCGAGTCTCTTTGATCTGTTGACCGCATTGTCGGACGTGCTCAAGCGCGTCCCCAAAGAGCTGTTCCATGAGATCATTCAGGATGAGTTTACGGTCGAGCAGAAAATCGTGGAACTCCGGCGGCGCCTTGCCGCCGAGCCGCAGGTCAGTTTTTCGAAGTTGTTTGAAGCGGCCAAAGGCAAGATGGAAATCATCACCATCTTCTTGGCGATCTTGGAGCTGATTCGACTCAAGGAAGCAATCGCGCGGCAGCAGGAAGCATTCAGTGAGATCGTGATGATGCGGAGCCAAACAATATGACCGACACAGAGGCAAAAGCGATCATCGAAGCGGCGTTGTTCGCGGCGGAAAAGCCGCTGACGATTTCCGAATTGCGCTCGGCCGTCGAAGAGTACGGCGAAAACCAAATTCAGGACTTGGCCCTCCAGCTTCAATCGGAGTGCGTCGCCCTTGGGCGAGGCGTTCGATTGGTTGAAGTTGCCGGCGGTTGGCAGGTGGTCACAGACCCTGCGTTGGCCCAGGTGCTGGGTCGCATTTACCGCAAGGTGCGTCCCGCGCGCTTGTCGCGCCCCGGCATGGAGACGCTGGCCATCATCGCTTACCGGCAGCCGATCACCAAATCTGAGATCGAAGAGATTCGCGGCGTGGATGTGGATGGCGTTTTGAAGAGCTTGCTGGAGAGGAGCATCGTCCAGATCGTCGGACGCAAGGAAGGGGTGGGCCGCCCGTTGCTGTACGGAACGACGGAAGTTTTCTTGGAGCGTTTTGGGCTCAAATCGCTTGAGCACCTGCCCAGCATTTCGGAGCTGCAAGCCACGTTGCAGGCGCACGAGGCCCAGCGACCGGAGGGAGTCCCCGTGGGACAGGGCATGGTGCAGGACCATCTGACACAGGGACAGAATGAAACAACTCAGACAACTCAGACAACTCAGACAACAGATCGACCGGATTGACCGCAAGCTCGTCGATCTTTTCAACGATCGCGCGCAAGTCGCGGCCTCCATCGGCAAGCTGAAGCTCAAGACCGGAGAGAACACGACGTTCTCGCCCGATCGGGAGCAGGCGGTTTATCTTCATGCGACCCGCCACAGCAAAGGCCCGCTCTCCAAAGCGGCCCTGCGCGCCATTTTCCGTGAAATCATGTCCAGTTCCTTGGCCTATGTGGCTTCACCGACCATCGCTTATCAGGGACCTGCGATGACTTTTGCGTCGTTGGCCGCGCGCCGGAAGTTCGGTTCCCAGGTGATCTACACGGGGTGCGTGACCATCGGAGACGTTTTTTCCGAGGTGGAGCGCGGCCGGGCGGATTATGGCGTTGTCCCCATTGAGAATTCCATCGAAGGGACGGTCGGATATACCTTGGATCGGTTGGTGGACACCGACCTGAAAATCTCGTCGGAGATTTATCAACCGGTGGACCACCACGTCGTCGGCGGAACGGCGCTGAACAAGATCAAGCGCCTCTACGTTCACCCCCAGGCCTATGCCCAATGCCGCGGGTGGATTGAAGCGCATCTGCCGCGCGTCAAATTGGTCGAGACGTTGAGCACCAGCATGGCCGCCGCGATGGCGCACAACCACTCGAAAGATTCCGCGGCCATCGCCAGCGAAGAGGCCGGCCGCCATTACGGTCTGAAAATCCTGGCCCGGTCGATCGGAGACAGCTCTCGAAACATCACACGGTTTTTTGTGATCGGCCGCACGCGCCCCAAGCCGACAGGCCGGGACAAGACCTCTTTGGTTTTTTCGATCAAAGACCATGTCGGGGCATTGCACGACATGCTGGTGCCGTTTCGGCGGCATCGCATCAATTTGACGAAGATCGAATCGCGTCCCTCCAAACGCAAGGCGTGGGATTATTACTTCTTTGTCGATTTGGAAGGGCATGCCGGCCGGCCGGCGGTGAAGAAAGCGCTCGACGGTCTGGAAAAAAGCTGCACCTTTTTGAAAGTGTTGGGGTCTTATCCACGCTCGCTCGATGCCGAATGAACCAGGGGCAGGCAACTGACGTGATTCAACCCAGAAAAGCGATACAAAAATTAACGCCTTATCAACCGGGCAAGCCGATTGAAGAGGTTCAGCGGGAATTAGGATTGACCCATGTGGTCAAGCTGGCCTCCAATGAAAATGCCCTGGGTCCTTCGCCCAAGGCCGTTGCCGCCGTCCGCGAGGCGCTGGCGCAGCTCCACCGGTATCCGGACGGACAGGGGTATGCCCTCAAACGCAAGCTCGCTTCGCATCTGGGGGTGGATGGCTCCAACATCATCTTGGGCAACGGCTCGGATGAGCTCATTACCCTGGCTTTGCGAACGTACGTGGACCCCGGCGATGAAATCGTCGTGGCGGACCCGACGTTCCTCATCTATCGGCTGGCGGGGGAGGCAAGCGCCGCGACGGTGCGCACCGTGCCGCTGCGCGATTTTCGGTACGATTTGCCGGCGATTCGCCGCGCCGTCAACCGCAAGACCAAAATCGTTTTTATCGCCAATCCGGACAATCCGACCGGCAGTTTCGTCACGGCCAGCGAGGTGTCCCGGTTTATGGAAGATTTCCCGGACGACGTCCTGGTCGTTTTTGATGAGGCCTATTTCGAGTTGGCGGATGTGCCGGAATTTCCTCAATCGCTGGAGTACGTCAAAGCAGGACGGTCTGTTCTGGTGACCCGGACATTTTCAAAGGCGTATGGCTTAAGCGGCTTGCGGATCGGGTATGGCATTGCCCCCTCGGGTATCGTGCAGGCGCTCAATCAAGTGCGGGAACCGTTTAACGTCAACTCGCTGGCCCAGGCGGCGGCCGCGGCGGCGCTGGATGACAAAGAGCATCTCGAGGCCACCGTCGTCAACACGCGCATGGGGCGCAAGGCATTATTCAGGGCATTCGATGCATTGGGGATCCGGTATGTGCCCAGTGCGGCCAATTTTGTCCTGTTTCAAATCGGCGCGCGCGCCCGGGAAATCGCGCGGTCTCTTCTGAAGCGCGGCATCATTGTTCGGGAAATGGGCGCGTGGAACTTGGATGGCTTTTTGCGCGTCACCGTCGGAACAGCTCAGGAAACAGAACAGTTTATTTCTGAATTGCGGGATCTTTTAACATCGGAGAAGGGGGGGAAATCATGATCATTGTTTTAAAACCGGATGCGTCGGAACAGCAGATCACGCACATCGTCAAAAAGGTCAAGGCGTTGGGCCTCAAGCCGATGATCTCGAAAGGGATCGAACGGACCATCATCGGAGTCATCGGAGAAGAGGAGATCCTGCGGGTTCAGCCGCTGGAAATTTTCCCCGGCGTCGAGAAAGTCGTCCCGATCCTGTCTCCCTACAAACTCGTTTCCCGTGAATTTAAGCCGGCTCCCACCGTCGTGAAGTTTAACGACAATGTTTCCATCGGCGACAAAAAAGTGATCGTCATGGCCGGTCCGTGCGCCATTGAAAATTATGAAACGCTGTTGACCATTGCTAAGGCCGTCAAAAAAGCCGGCGCGACGGTGCTCCGCGGGGGGGCGTTTAAACCCCGCACCTCGCCCTACAGCTTCCAGGGATTGGGCGAAGAGGGTCTGAAATATCTCAAGGACATCGGCAAGAAGGTGGGCATGCTGACCGTGACGGAGCTGATGGATGTGCGCGATCTCGAATTGGTCGAGCGCCACGTGGACATCATCCAAATCGGCGCGCGCAACATGCAGAACTTCGATCTCTTGAAAGAAATCGGTTTGTCGAAGAAGGCCGTTCTGCTCAAGCGCGGCATGTCGGCCACGATTAAGGAATGGATGCTCTCGGCCGAATACATTCTGCAAAACGGCAATTTCAACGTGATTTTGTGCGAGCGCGGCATCCGAACGTTCGAAACGGACACCCGCTTTACGCTCGACATCAATGCGATCCCCGTCATTAAAAACGCCAGCCATCTTCCCGTGGTGGT
>JACQQZ010000011.1 GCA_016206755.1 Candidatus Omnitrophota bacterium | reverse complement strand
GTGCGCAATTCATGGGAAACATTTCCGATCAGCTCTTCTTTGACCCGCTCAATTTCTTTCCGCTCCGTAATGTCCAAGATGTAATTTCGAATGACCTGGCTGCCGCCCACCCAATAACTGTGTTGCTCGTAGTAAGCCGAGCCGATCTTGATTTCCCGGAACGCCTTCCCCCGCAACGCGCCCCGATCCATGAGCAGCGGGTGACGGGTCCCCGCGGCCTGCAGATCCGGAAAACGCCGCTGGGCCGCCGAATTCAAATAGGTGATCCGGCCGTCTTCGCTGCACTCAAAAACGGGGTTGGGGTCCATCTCGGGGAAAGAGGCCAGGCGGGCCACTTCCTGCTGGGACTGTTTGCGCTCCACGGCATAACGAATCACCCGCACCAGCCAGGACCCTTGGATTTGTCCTTTCACGAGATAATCCTGCGCGCCGCTTCGCACCGCATCCAACGCAACCTTGTCGTCATCCAACCCGGTCAAGACGACAATCGGCATGGCGGGAAATTGTTTTAAGATAGCGCCGCACGTATCGAAACCGGTGCTGTCGGGAAGATTCAGATCGGAGAGGACCAGATCAATGCCGCCGGCCGCCAGGCGCTTCAGGGCCGAACGGAGATTCTCGACATGCTCCAGTTTCCAGTTGGGAATATTTTGGCCGGCCAGCTGCCTTTGAAGCAAATCGGCGTCCTGAACGTCGTCTTCGATCAGCAGGATGGACATGGAGGCAACATTCATGGCGCTGAAACCATTCTCATCCAATACCGGACCATCGATTGAACCGTCTGCATGAATTCCCCGAGGACCATGGGCTTTGAGACAAAACAATTCGCCCCCGCGCGGTAGGCGGCGGTGATGTCGATTTCCGATTCGGACGTGGTCAAAATCAGCACTGGAATTCGGGCGAATTTCGAATCCTGGCGAATCTCACGCAAAACTTCCTGGCCCGTTTTCATCGGAAGGTTAAGATCCAGAAGAATCAAATCCGGCCGGGGCGCATTTTGATAGGGCGCCTCGCAACGCACGAAATTCAAAGCGCTCAAACCGTCCCCCACCACATGAAGCAGGACGCGGCCCCCGAATGCATCGAGCGCTTTCCGGACCAGGCCAACATCCC
This sequence comes from Candidatus Omnitrophota bacterium, assembly GCA_016206755.1. Classification (GTDB taxonomy): domain Bacteria; phylum Omnitrophota; class Gorgyraeia; order 1-14-0-20-64-10; family JACQQZ01; genus JACQQZ01. The sequence goes on along the minus strand of JACQQZ010000011.1, from coordinate 2,165 downwards.
CCGGATCATCCTCCACCAGTAAAATTTGAAGAATATCTTTCGCCACTCGCCGGTGATTTAGCGCCAACCGGGAGGCGTCGATGAAGATGCGGTTATTCGGCGCATGGGAATCTCCTTGAGTTTGCTTGTGTTATTCAGGGATCAGGCCATTCCGAGTTTTTGTTTGGCGGCGGGGGACATCCGCTCCGGAGTCCAAGGCGGATCCCACACCACGGTGACTGAAGCTTCCTCCACGCCCGGAACCTTCAGAATCTTCTGCTTGGCGTCCAGCGCAATGTTGTGCGCCATGCCGCAGCCGCGCGTGGTCAACGTCATCGTCATGAGGACCTTTTTGCCCTCCTCGATCTTGACGCCGTAGACCAGCCCCAAATCAACGATGCTGACCGGAATTTCCGGGTCAAAGCAACTTTTCAACGCTTCCAGAACTTGCTCTTGCGTGACCATGAAATTGTCCTTTTATTGAGATTGCTCTGCGGGGGCGGCAGGCATGGCTTTGCCGGTGATGGGACAAGCCGCCATTCTCTTCATTCCGTATCCGCCGCCCAGCGGACATCGCATGCATGTCACGGCACAGTAGAGCTTGCAGGCGGCCATCAACACGCTCAGAACAATGATGGCTGCTCCCAAGTAGATGCCCAGCTTGCGCGTACCGCCCTTCTGTTCCTGCGCCCGAGCCACCACCCAATACCCTGCTGCCGCTGCAACCAACAGGGGTGCCACGCTGTGCGTCATCATCTTAGCCTCCTTGTACAGCGGTACCGTTTCCGGGAGTGCCGGGTTCCCACTTGAACCTGGCACTCCCGGAAACGGTACCGCTTGCGTTCTACTCCCACTCGATGGTCCCGGGGGGCTTGCTGGTGACGTCATAAACGACGCGATTGACGCCTTTGACTTCATTGACGATGCGGTTGGAGACGCGCTCCAAAAGGTCAGAGGGCAAGCGCGACCAGTCGGCCGTCATCCCATCCTGGCTGTCAACGCTGCGAAGCGCCACAACATTTTCATACGTGCGCTCATCCCCCATGACGCCGACGGTTTTGAGCGGCAACAGCACGGCGAACGCCTGCCAAACCTTGTTATACCACCCGCCGCCGCGCAATTCTTCAATGAACCGGTGATCCACTTCGCGCAGGAGACTCAGCCGTTCCTTCGTGACTTCTCCCAAAATCCGGACGGCCAATCCCGGGCCCGGAAACGGGTGCCGGTCAATCATACCACTGGGCATCCCCAATTGGCGGCCGACGGCGCGCACTTCATCCTTGAACAGGAATTTGAGCGGTTCCACCAATTGAAACTTCATCTCTTTGGGCAACCCGCCCACGTTGTGATGGGTCTTGATGGTTGCCGACGGCCCGCCGAAAGCCGGCTGCGATTCAATGACATCCGGATAGAGGGTTCCCTGCGCTAAAAACGCCGCCTCGGGATGCCGGCGGGCTTCCTCTTCAAAAACTCTGATGAAAGCGCGCCCGATCCGGCGCCGTTTTTCTTCCGGGTCTTCCACGCCGGCCAGTTCTCTCAAAAATTGATCTTCCGCATCCGCGACGACCAGCGGCATTTTGAAATGCTCTTTGAACGTTTTTTCAACATCCTCGCGCTCATTCTTGCGCAACAAACCGTTGTTCACAAAAATGGGAATGAGGCGGTTGCCGATGGCCTTGTGAACCAAGAGCGCGGTGACCGAGGAATCCACGCCTCCGGAGAGTCCGCAGAGGACCTGCTGCTGTCCGACCTGCGCCCGGATTTCTTCGACGGTCTGCTCGACAAACGAGGCGGAGGTCCAATCCCCGGAACAGCCGCAGATGCGGTAGAGAAAATTGGCCAGAATTTCTTTGCCTTTCTCCGTGTGCATGACTTCCGGATGGAACTGCACGCCGAATCGCAACCGGTCGAAGTCCACCATCGCAGCCACCGGCGTGCTGTCGGTGTGCGCCATCGGGCGGAATCCGGGCGGGCATTGCTCGACAAAATCACCGTGGCTCATCCAGGAGGTGAATGTCCCCGGCACCCCGGCAAAAAGATCTTTGTCATCGTCAACGGTGAGGGTTGCCTTGCCGTATTCCCGGTGCGCCGCATTGGAAACCGACCCGCCAAACACCTGCCCCATCAGCTGCATGCCGTAGCAGATGCCCAGCACCGGCGTCCCATTGACAGTGAATATTCCGGGG
>JACQQZ010000131.1 GCA_016206755.1 Candidatus Omnitrophota bacterium | reverse complement strand
GGGACACCTGCAGCAAGGAACCGATTGTCCGGCGCTACGACCATGAAGTTCAGGGCGCATCGGTTCTCAAGCCCTTTGTCGGCGCCCGAAACGACGGTCCTTCGGACGCAGCCGTTTTGAGGCCTGATTTGAACGCGTGGAACGGAATTATTCTCTCCAATGGCATCAATTTTCGATACGGCGACATCGATCCGTACTGGATGGCCGCTGCGGCCATTGATGAGGCATTGCGCCAAATCGTTGCCGTAGGCGGTTCGCTCGATCGCGTCGCGCTGTTGGATAATTTTTGCTGGGGCAATACCGATCGCCCTGAAGTATTGGGTTCGCTCGTTCGCGCGGCGCTGGCTTGTTACGACGTGGCCAAAGTCTACGGCACGCCGTTTATCTCCGGTAAAGACAGCTTGCACAATGAGTACAAAATGGGAATGGAGCGCCTGTCGATTCCCGGCACGCTTTTGATTTCTGCGGTGGGGGTCATGCCGGATGTGCGCAAAGCGGTGTCAATGGATTTGAAAGGCCCGGGCAATTTGATTTACATCGTGGGTGTCACGAAACCGGAACTGGGCGGATCTGGCTACTATGCTTTGCAGCGTCACATCGGGGCTTCCGTTCCGGTGACGCAGCCCACGGCTGCAAAGGCAATCTACACCGCGCTCTCGAAAGCCACAGCCGGCGGCGGGGTGTTGTCTTGCCATGACTGTTCGGAAGGCGGATTGGCGGTCGCTTTGGCAGAGATGCCGTTTGCAGGAGAGGTGGGCGCGGAAGTTTCTTTGAAAAATGTCCCCATCCAGGGTGGCGTTTCCCGAGACGATCAGATTCTATTCTCTGAATCCACCTCGCGTTTCATTGTGGAAGTCTCCAAAGAACATCAAACCGCTTTTGAAAAAACACTCGAAGGCATCGCACATGCTCGCATCGGGCAAACAACGCAGGAAACTTCCTTAAAAATTCTGGGCCGCCAGGGAACCCCGGTCGTTCAAGCTCCTTTGAAGCAACTGAAAGCATCGTGGCAAAAACCACTCGAAAAATACTTTTAAATATGAGAACGCTCGCTGTTGCTCGGGGTAACCCCCCCGAGCACCGCTCGTACAGCGGTACCGCTTGCGCTCTTCGCTCATCCGGCTTTGCGGGACACCTGCCCGCTCGGGCTAGTCAGTTGCTCTGGGGATTATCCCCTTCGCAGCGAGCGCCAGCATGAATCATACGTCTGATGTTCGAGTCGCCGTGCTCAGAGCTCCTGGGACCAACTGCGACGTTGAGACGGCTGCCGCGTTCGAGCAGGTCGGCGCGAAAGCCCAGGGCGTGCAGATTCAAGAATTGATTTCCGGGGCCAAGACGCTGAAGGATTTTCAAATATTGGCGATTCCCGGCGGCTTCAGTTACGGTGATGACATTGCCTCCGGGCGCCTGGTGGCCAATGAGCTCAAGACGGCGCTCAAAGATGAGCTGGACGCTTTTATCAAAAGAGGCAAGCTGGTCATCGGCATCTGCAACGGTTTTCAGATTTTAGCCAAGGCCGGCATCCTGCCTGCGGGAGGCGCGGATCGTCCCCAAGAAGTGACGTTGACCGCCAACGATTCCGGGCGTTTCGAGGACCGGTGGGTTTATCTCAAAACGGAATTCAGCGTCTGCGTCTGGACTCAGGGGATTGAGGAAAAGGTGGAGCTCCCCGTGGCGCACGCGGAAGGGAAGTTTATTCCAAAAGACGTCTCCACGCTCGAGGAGCTGGTCGGTTTTGGACAGATCGTGTTTCACTATTGCGATGAGAGCGAGCAAGAAGCGGGTTATCCATGGAACCCCAACGGCTCCGTAGGCAACATTGCCGGAATTTGCGATCCCGGCGGCCGGATTTTTGGGTTGATGCCGCATCCTGAGCGCTACATGACTTCGATCCAGCATCCCCGATGGACGCGCGGCCGCCCCGAGGGGCCGGGAGACGGCGCCCAAATTTTTAGAAACGGCGTGGAATGGGTCAAGAGGCATTTATGAGCGATGAGATCAAAGAATGCTGCGGGTTGTTCGGGATCTACAACCATCCGGATGCCGCCCGCCTGACCTACCTGGGGCTCTATGCGTTGCAGCATCGAGGCGAAGAGTCTGCCGGCATGGTGGTCAGCGACGGCACGGTGTTGCGGGGTGTGAAGGGCATGGGATTGGTCGAGAATGTTTTTACGTCGGAGCGCTTGGCGGAGCTCAAAGGCAGCTATGCCATTGGGCACACGCGCTACTCGACGACCGGCTCCAGCCAGTTGAAAAATGCCCAGCCGCTGCAGGTGGATTACTCGCGCGGATCGCTGGCCATTGCCCACAACGGCAACCTGATCAACGCCTGGCTTTTGCGCGATGAGCTTGAGGCCCACGGCTCCATCTTTCAGACCACCGTCGACAGCGAAGTGATTTTGCATTTGATGGCCCGGCCGACCTTCCGGCGTTTTGAAGAAGTCTTGGTGGACTCGCTCCTTCGAATCAGCGGGGCATTCTCCCTGGTCATTTTGCGCGAAGAAGAATTGATCGGCGTGCGCGACCCGAGCGGGTTTCGCCCGCTGTGCCTGGGAAAATTCGGCGAGTCGTTCGTGCTCGCGTCGGAAACCTGCGCGCTGGATTTGATCGGCGCAGAACACGTGCGCGACATCGAGCCGGGTGAAGTGGTCATCATCAATCAAAACGGCGTTCGTTCCATCAAACCTTTTCCTGAAACACGCAAGGCGTTCTGCATTTTTGAGCACGTTTATTTTGCGCGGCCGGATTCAATGGTCTTCGGCGAATCGGTCCACATGGTGCGCGAGCGCCTGGGCAGGCAATTGGCGTTGGAGCATCCGGTCAAGGCGGACATGATCATCGCCATCCCGGACTCCGGCAATTCGGCGGCCTTGGGTTATTCCCACGCTTCCGGAATTCCGCTGGAAATCGGCATGGCTCGAAACCACTATGCCGGCCGCACGTTCATCCAGCCGCTGCAGCAAAACAGGGATTTCAAAGTCCGCGTGAAGTTTAATCCTGTCCGCGAAGTCCTCAAAGGCAAGCGCGTGATCGTTGTGGATGACTCGATTGTCCGCGGGACGACGTGCAAGGCGCGTCTGAAATCGATTCGCGACGCCGGAGCCACGGAAATCCACATGCGTGTTTCCTGTCCGCCGATCAAGCACCCCTGTTTTTACGGAATTGATTTTCCGACCAAAGGAGAGTTGATTGCCTGCACGCATACCCAAGAGCAGATTCGCGGGTTTTTGGAAGTCGACACGCTGGGATTTGTGTCGCTGGAAGGGATGTTGAAGGCGGTCAAAGGCGACCGCGCCAATTACTGCACGGCCTGTTACACCGGCGAATATCCGATTCCATTCGGCGGCGAAGCGGACAAGTATGTTTTGGAGCGCAAGACCACCGGTGAGCTTAAACCGTGAAGAAGCCCAACCACCGCCCCCTGGTTTCCGGCTACGCGCAAGCCGGAGTCAGTCTTGCCCGCGCCGGTCATTTCTTAAAGGCGATCAAGCCGCTCGTTTCTCTGACGCGCCGCCCGGGTCAATTGGGCTCGATCGGCGGGTTTGGCGGCATCTTCGATCTGCGTCAGGCCGGTCCCCGCAAGGGATCGCTTCTGGTTTCTTCGACCGATGGCGTGGGCACCAAGCTGGTCTTGGCGAGGCGCCTCAAAAAATACGAGGGCCTGGGGGTCGATTTGGTGGCGATGAATGTCAACGACGTCATCTGCACCGGGGCTGAGCCGCTCTTTTTCTTGGACTACATTGCCACCGGACGGATCGATCCGGAGGTTTTGGTCGGTGTGATGCGCGGCGTGGTTCGCGGCTGCGTCGATGCGCACTGTGCTTTGGTCGGCGGCGAGACGGCGGAGATGCCGCTGGTTTACAAGCCCGGTGAATTTGATTTGGCCGGTTTTTGCGTCGGCGTGGTCGAAAAATCAAAAATGATCACCGGCCGAAAGATCCGTCCCGGGGATCGCTTGATCGGGCTGGCTTCCAGCGGCTTTCACTCGAACGGATACGCGTTGATTCAAAAAGTCTTATCGCCGGCTCAGCAGCAGCGCTGGGGGGATGAGCTTCTCAAGCCGACGCGCATTTACGCGGCTCCCATTTTGGCGCTCTTGCGAAAAATCAACGTTCACGGCATTGCCCACATCACCGGCGGGTCTTTCCGCGAAAAATTGGGAAGAATCCTCCCTAAAGATACGGCCGCGTTCATCAAAACGTCCAGTTGGCCCGTCGCACCCATCTTCCGCCGCGTTCAAGAAGCCGGAGATCTCTCTGATGTGGAGATGTATAAAACTTTCAACATGGGCATCGGGATGATTCTTGTTGTTCCTGAGTCGCAAGTGAACGCTGTCCTGAAAATTCTTAGACGCCAGGAACTTCCTGCGTGGGTCATTGGAGAAATCAAGCGGGGCAAGCCCGGCCTGCCGCCCGGCAGGCAAGAGGTTTTGTTGCAGTGAAATTATTGCTGATCGGTTCCGGCGGCCGCGAGCATGCATTGGCGTGGAAGCTTCTTCAGAGCCCAAAAATAAAGACGTTGTTTGTCGCGCCCGGAAGCGATGCGATTGCCGCGCTGGACCCCAAGCGCATTGTTCGCTGGAAGGAAATTTCCGCCGAAGCCGTGGAGGTCTTGGCCGATCGGGCGGCGCAAGAGAAAATTGATTTGACCGTGGTCGGTCCCGAAGCGCCACTGGTGGCGGGCATCGCGGACCGTTTCAAGAAAAAGAATTTAACCATTTTCGGCCCGATTCAGCCGGCAGCTCAATTGGAAGGCAGCAAGACGTTTGCCAAAGAAGTGATGATGCGCTGCGGCGTTCCAACGGCCCGCTATGAGCCGTTTAACGATCCGAATGCCGCAAACCGTTTCGTAGACCGGCATCCCGAAACTCTGTGGGTCGTAAAGGCCGATGGCTTGGCTTCCGGAAAAGGTGTCTTCATGCCGGATGCGGCGATGCCTGATGATGCAAAAAACCGGATTCGGATGGCGGCGGATCTGTATGGACCCAAGATGATCCTTGAGGAGCTTTTGGTTGGAGAAGAAGCTTCCGTGATCGGGATTTCGGACGGCAAAACCATCCTTTCGCTCGAGCCGGCCCAAGATCACAAGCGCTTAAGAGACGGCGACCAAGGTCCAAATACCGGCGGCATGGGGGCTTATTCTCCGGCCCCTGTTGTCACCGATGCGGCGATGAATTTTATCCAACGTAAAATTTTGAATGCCACCGTGGCGCAGATGGCGAAAGAGGGCAGGCCGTTTTCCGGAGCGCTCTACGCGGGGCTGATGATGACTGCGGACGGGCCGAAAGTTTTGGAGTACAATGTCCGGTTCGGAGACCCGGAGACGCAAGCGATCCTGCCGCGCTTGAAAACGGATCTGGCGGAATTGCTGCTCCAGGCGGCCCGGGGGGAAATCCCGCCGGAGCCGCTGCAGTGGGATGCCCGTTCTTGTGCTTGCGTGGTGTTGGCCTCCGAGGGATATCCGGCCAAGCCGGCGGCCGGAGATGTCATGGAAGGGCTTGAAGATGCCGCTGCCATGGGCGACGTTATGATTTTTCATGCCGGAACGCGCCGTGTGGATGGACGCTGGCTTACGGCCGCCGGCCGCGTCCTGAATGTCGTTGCGTTGGGTACGGATCATGCGCAGGCCGTTCGGCGCGCTTACGAGGCGGCGGAGAAAATTCATTTTCGGGGGATGCAGATGCGCCGCGACATCGGCGCGCGCGTCTTGGGGGTAAAGTCATGACCAAAAAGCCGCGGGTGGGAATCCTGATCGGCAGTGATTCCGATCTTCCGGTGATGCAGGAAGCGGCCGCCGTGCTCAAAGAGTATGATGTTTCTCATGAGATTCGGATTCTTTCTGCGCATCGCGTCCCGGAAGCGACCGCCCGGTATGCCAG
>JACQQZ010000129.1 GCA_016206755.1 Candidatus Omnitrophota bacterium | reverse complement strand
CATTGCTGGCGCTGCAAGAAGCCGATTCTCTTTCGGGCCGCACAGCAGTGGTTCTTGTCGGTGGATCACGAAAATCTGCGCGAGCGCTGCCTGGAGGCCATCCAGAAAAAAATCCGGTTCGTTCCGGAATGGGGAAAAAATAGAATCGGTTCCATGATGGAAACCCGGCCGGACTGGTGTTTGTCGCGCCAGCGCTCTTGGGGGGTTCCGATTCCGCTGATTGCCTGCACCCATTGCGGAAAAATTTTTGGAGCTGAAATTCGCGAGCGTGTCGTGCGGGCGTTCCGCGAAAAAGGGGCTGACAGTTGGTTTGATCTGCCGGTCGAATCGTTCTTGCCTGAAAACCCGAGCTGCTGCGCCGCTCCGGCGCTTCGCAAAGAAGAGGACATCATCGATGTCTGGTTTGATTCCGGGGCCAGCCACCATGCGGTGCTGATCCCGCGCAAAGAGGAATTGTCCTATCCGGCCGACCTTTATCTGGAAGGCAGCGATCAGCACCGAGGATGGTTCCAAACCTCTCTGCTGGTGTCGATGGGCGTGCACGATTCCCCGCCGTTCAAATCCATTTTGACGCACGGGTTTGTCGTCGACGGCCAAGGACGGAAGATGTCCAAGTCGCTGGGCAATGTGATCGCCCCGCAGGACGTGATGAAGACCCAAGGGGCGGATATTTTACGGCTTTGGGTCGCCAGCTGCGATTACGCCGAAGACGTCCGGCTTTCACCGCAAATTTTAGAGCAGGTGGCGGAGCTGTATCGGAAAATTCGCAATACGTTGCGCTACCTTTTGGGCAATCTCGCCGATTTTCAGCCGGCCCAGGACCGCGTCGAGATCGGCCAATTGTTGCCGGTTGACCGATGGGCCGTGTCGCGCTGCGCCAAAGTTGTCGAAGAGGCCACTGCAGCTTACGAAGCGTACGAGTTCCATAAAGTGGTCCGCGTGCTATCGCAATTTTGCACCGTGGATCTCTCCAATTTTTATCTCGACTCTCTGAAAGACCGGCTCTATACTTTCCCCCCCAAGGACTCAGCCCGGCTTTCGGCGCAAACCGCTTTGGCATTTGTTTTGGAAGCGCTGGTGAAGGTTGCGGCTCCGGTTTTGATTTTTACGGCCGATGAAGCGTGGGAATCGTACGGGCGATTTTCGGAAACCGGTAATGTTCATTCCAGCCGTTGGCCGAAATGGGAGTTTCTCTATGACGCCGCCCTGGAAGAGCAGTGGTCTTCTTTTTTTCAGGTCAGGGACATTGTTTTAAAAGCCCTGGAAGAGCAACGCAATGCCGGGGTCATCGGGGACCCGGCCGAAGCCCATGTAAAAGTAACCGTGCATGTGCGCCAAGTTTGGGGTAGAATCAGTCCTCTTATTCCGTGGATGGCCGAGCTTTTGATGGTGTCTTCGGCGCAATGGGTGCAAGCCCCAGGGGAAGGGATTGCCACGGTCTTTGCGGGGCATGCCCCCGGCCAAAAATGCCAGCGTTGCTGGCGCTACACGCAGGATGCCGGACGCTCGAAAGAACATCAGGGACTTTGCGCCCGGTGCCTTGGGGCGCTCTCGATGAGCGGGCGATGAATGGACGGGCGATGAACGAAAGGGTATCACCGTGATGAAATCAGAAATGACAAAATATAAAAAATTACTCTTGGAGAAGAAGCAGCGCTTGCTGGATGAAGTCAAGCACATCGAGAAAGATGCCTTGAAGCAATCTCAGCGGGATGCTTCCGGCGACCTTTCCGGTTACAGCATCCACATGGCCGATGCGGCCACCGACAATTATGACCGGGAATTTTCCCTTGGGTTGGCGACCAATGTTCAAAAAATTCTCTACGAAATCGAAGAAGCTTTAAAGCGCATTTCCGAAAAACGCTTCGGAAATTGTTTAAACTGCAACAAGCCGATTCCGAAGAAGCGATTGACCGCGGTGCCTTACGCCAAGCTGTGCATTGAATGCCAATCTTCCGAGGAAAAACAGCAGCGCTCCTCCGGCGTTGTTCTGCCGCCGCCCCCCTCTTCTCCATCCGAATAGATGAAGCGGTTCCAAAAAGCTGCTCTTTGTGCTGCAGCGGTTCTTCTCTTGGATCAGCTCACCAAGTTTTGGGCGATTCAGGGCCTTGTCTTTGGGCGATCCGCCCCCCTCATCCCCGGCGTATTTCATCTGACGCTGACCTACAACAAAGGGGTGGCGTTTGGAATGCTGGCCAAAGCCGGAGACAGGGCGGCGATTGCGGCTTTGGCGGCGTTGATTGTCTTGGCGATTTCTTTCCTGCGATCCGACGGGCGATCCGGCGGGCGATCCGAATCGCAACTGACCGTGTGGGCCATGGGGTTGATCCTCGGCGGCGCTGTTGGAAATTTGATCGATCGATGGCGCGTGGGCGCTGTCGTCGATTTTTTAGATTTTCGCGTTTGGCCGGTGTTTAACGTGGCCGACAGTGCGATCACCGCCGGCGCTTGCCTGAT
>JACQQZ010000133.1 GCA_016206755.1 Candidatus Omnitrophota bacterium | reverse complement strand
GCAATCCATCGTGTGATCCATGTTCTTTTCATCCCAAGAACCTTCCGCTTCTTGATGATTGAGGATCCAGGTCAAACCTTTTTCGCACGCGGCTTTGACTTGCGGAGCATCCGGAAGCACCAGCGAAGCGATCACGGCATCCTGCACCAAATGGGCCGTCGTTTCGACGCCGGAAGGCTGAAACACCGGATCGTACCAACCGCCGTCCGCAGACTGGCCGTCGAGGATGAATTGCAGCCCTTTGCGCCAGGAATCCTTGACGGCCTTTTTCATTTCAGGCGTTCCGAGGATCAGCGCCACGTTGAAGAAGCTGACCGGATGGGAAACAGTGTCCAAATCGCCCCACTCGCTGTCCACCCAGCGCCCGTCCTTTTTCTGCGTATCTAAAAAGTACCGGATCGATTTCCAAACGGCTTCCTCAACGGCCGGATTCTTCAATTCGGCGTTGGCGCGAATCAGCATCAAGCCCAGAAAAGCCGATACCCAAGCCGCCGATTCTTTTTCCTGCGATTCCCGGCCCCAGCCGCCGTCGGCATGTTGAGATTGAATGACTGCCAAATACTCCGGCAATGATTCTTTGGCTTTTCCGATGTGCAGAATGACGCGCAGGGCATGGGCCACCAGCTCCATGTCCTGATCTTTCTTCGTCAAACTCCAGCGGGCATGCTCACTCTGCAGAAATCGATACTCCGACTCCACCCATTCCACCAACCGATCATTCTTCATGGCTCGATGTCCTTTTGTCCAACATGCGTTGCATCCATTCAACGATCACAGCCACACTTTCGCCCAACCGGCGTTGTGCAGTCACAAGATCAATCCCAAAACGCGCCAACCGTCCCCAACCTCGAACCGAAATCAAGAGAATCAAGGCGTGGGTCCAAGAAACAACGCCCAGGGGGCGGTCCATCGGGTCCAAAACCGCGCGGACCACGATCCACGGCAAGCCGCTCACCTGCGCCTGAGCGGCCAGCGCCACCGTTTCCATGTCCACCGCAATCACGCGGGCTTGCTCACCGATGCGTTCTTTGTCCCACGGTTCAATCACAACGCTGCTGACTGTCCCCAAAACCCCCGCGCGGCCGGAAACAATTCCCCGGAGATCATTCAAGCGAATCGGCGGCTGGAAACTGACCGCTTCACGCGCCTCTTCGCTTTCTCTTAAGTCGACGATTTCTTCCGGAATCAGAATATCTCCGACCACCAAATCCGGATGCGTTGCTCCCGCAAAACCTGCAATGATGACGCCGCGGACCTGATGCGTTTCCAGAAAATGGATCAGCGTTTTTTCCGCGCGCTTGCTTCCCTGACCCAAACTGACCAGGGCGACAGAGACGCCGCGCAACCGTCCGTACACCACGCCATGAGAGCTGCGTTTTTTCGTCAAGGAACGCTTGAGCATGGCCAGCTCAATGGAATGGGCTGCCAGAACTCCGATCATTGGACTTTAAGCAGCAACATAGCCGTGTTGGCGGAACCATTCCACCGCTTTCTCCAAAGCAACCTCTACGGAATGTTGGGGAAGCCCAAGCTCACGCACGGCTTTTCCCGCATCAAAGTACATTTTTTTGCGCGCCATTCGCACGCCGTCCAAAGGAATGGCGGGAGGCCGGCCGGTCAGCCAAGCCGTCGCCGAGCTGACGCACCCCGCCGCGTAGGCAACCGCCCAAGGCACTTGCATTTTGGGAGCGGGACGGCCGCTCAGACGCCCCAAAACCTCCAGAATCTCCCGAAGCGGCATATTTTTTGAGCCCAAGATATAGCGCTCACCCACCCGCCCTTTTTCCATGGCCAACAGATGCCCCTCTGCGACATCTTCCACATCGACCAGGTTCAGGCCGGTATCGACAAACCCCGGCATCCTGCCTTTGAGAAAATCAACGACGATCTGGCCCGTGCGCGTCGGTTTCACATCCCAAGAACCGACCGGCGTTGAGGGATTGACGATCACAACGGGACATCCCCGCCTGGCCAATCGCAGCGCTTCCTGTTCGGCCAGATATTTCGATCGCTTGTAATGGCCGACCATGGCTTCCAGGACAGCAGGGGTTTCTTCGGTGGCTGCGGATCCATCGCTGCAGAGCCCCAGGGCGCCCACGCTGCTGGTGTAAACAATGCGCTCCACTTTTTCCGCCCAGGCCGCCTCCAAAACATGGGTGGTTCCGCGGACATTGCTGGCGTACAGCTCTTGAGGGTTCCGCGCCCACAAACGGTAATCGGCTGCGACATGATAGACGAACCGGCAACCGCGGACGGCGTTGCGAATGCTTGAAGAATCCGCGAGATCGCCATAAACGGCCTCTACCGGCAATCCCGCCAGCGCTTTCATCGAGCTGGTCTGACGCACCAAAACGCGCGCAGGAATTCCCCGGGCTGCCAGGCGTCGAACCACATGGCTCCCTATAAATCCAGAAGCACCCGTTACCAAAACTTCCGGCTTCATCCTAGAGCGCCTTTGCAGATCCGTACTCGTAGCCCGACCAGACGGCCAGACCGATACCGGCCCAAAAAATTTCCCGGATTCTCCGGACCAATGCCAAAACCACCGCTGCGGGCGAGGAAAGGCCCATGTTCAAAAAAATAAAGAGAACGCTGCCCTCTTGCGCACCGATCGCCCCCGGAATCATAAAAGCGCCGGCCTTGAGCAGCTGCCACAAACCCTCGATCATCCAGGCCTGAACGAAACTCACGCCCAAACCCAGGAAATGGAGGATCAGCCAAACCTCGACCACCCCTGCCGCCCAGCCCAATGCATGAAACAGCACCGACAAAAAAAGCCGGCTGCGCTGCGATCTGTAGAAATTCCGGATGCTGGCATCAATTTCTTGGCCGGCGCCTTCGATGCTCACACTGCGCGCGCCCATCATTTTTTCCAGCATGGGAACGGCGCGTTCAAAAATTCCGTGGCGCTGGGCAAGGACAAATAGAAAAGTTAAAATACCCATGGAGATCAAGACGATCCAGACCACCCGGGCAAAGACGCTCGACAGATGACCGTACAGCAATGCCGCCGCGGCGCTGCATGCAGCAAAGAAGAATAAACCCGCCGTAATGGCAGTTTTGGCGATCACCACGGAGGTAAACCCTTCTTGGACAGGAATGCCATGCTTTTGTTTGAGCAAGAGGACTTTGACCGGTTCCCCGCCCATTTGCGCGAAAGGGGTCACGTAGTTGATCGCCTCGCCCGCCAAGCGTATTAAAAACAGCGAGCCGACCGAAGCTTGGTTGTAACCCTGAGTAAAAGAGTAATACCATCCCAAGGTGTCCAAAGCGAAGATGACCCAATAGAATCCCAAAATCAGCAGGAGCCGCCAACCCATTCTGCAAAATTCCTGCCAAATCGCCTCCAAGCCGACGGACCGGACAATCCAAATCAACAGTCCGATTCCAACAATGACGCCGACGCGCCGGAGAAGCATCAGATGATCCGGCCTCCCTGGACAACGTGGATCAAAATGGCCGCGCACAAAACCACGACACCGATGACGCTGACCCACAAAAGTCCCGGCAGCCATCCCAAAGAAGCGCACAGCAAGACCAAAAGCGCATAATCCGTGCGCGCGGCATCCTTAAAACCATGCCAAGCCGGAAGCGCCTTGACGGAAGCCGCACTCTGATCACCTTCTTGCATGAGCGTGATGATGTAAATCACAAGCGTGGCCAACCCCCCGATGCAGCCGACCCAGGTAAACGGTCCGTGCCATCCTTGACGAACAACGCCGATCGCCATCGCCGGAAAAAGGCCGACGTGAATGACGGTGTCGACCAGCGTATCCAATTGCCGCCCCAGCAGAGAAACCATCCCGCGCATGCGCGCCAATTCCCCGTCGCAGTTGTCCAAGATATAGCTGACCTCAAGGAAAAAAGCGCCTAAAATCGCGCTCCACCATTTTCCTTGCGCCAATGCCAGCATGGCCAACAAACCGACGCCCAGATTAAACAGGGTCACCTGATTCGGAGTCACAGGCAATTTGGCCAACGCGCGGATCACATAGGAGGAGCAGCGCCGGTTGAATCGTATAAAACCAATTGGATGGGTCATTTCAAATCACCTTGGCCAGAGAATGCAGCAAACCATCCATCCGCTGAATGGTCATTTGTCCCATGTGCGAGATGCGAAAAATCTCGCGGCGCAGGCGGCTCTGCCCCGCATAAATCACAAAACCGTCTTTTTTCAGCCGGTCATGAATTTTTTCGTAGCTGACCCGTTTGGGCAACCGCAACGCCGTCAATGTATGGCATTGCAGCGGGCGCACCAACAGAGGAACGAATCCCAACCGGTCGTAACCGTCCCGCAAATACCGGGAGCGCATGCGGTACATTCGGATGCGGTTGCGAAGGCCTTCGCGAAGCAGGTCATCCAGCGCGGCATTCAGTCCCAAGATCAATTGCACCGCAGGCGTAAAAAGCGGCTCGCCTTGTTCCTGCGAATCGAGTAAAGCGGCCAAATCGAGATAAAACGATCGCCGCGTCATCGAGGACAAGCGGCGGCGGTGCGCCTTGGAAACCAGGACGAACGAAAACCCCGGAAACCCATGCAGGCATTTCCCTGCCGATCCGGCGCACAGGCCAATGCCGTCAAAAGACAGCTCTTCTGCGCCCAAGCTGCTGATGCCATCGAGAGCGAAAGTTTTGCCGTAACGCTTGGTCAAAGCGGCGATTTTTTCGACAGGGTTGAGCAGCCCCGTGGAGGTCTCGTGCTGCACCATCGCCACAGCGCCGATCCGAGCATCGCGGCGGAGCGCGTTTTCCAGAACCTCTAAATTGGGCTGTTCCAAAATGGACGACTGAAGCCGCACGGCGGGGATGTTGTGAATGGCGGCGATTTTGTAAATGCGCTCGCCGTAAATACCGTTGTCGACCACCAGGAGCTTTTCCTCGGGCCGGACAGCCGACAAAATCATCGCTTCAAGCGCGGCGGTGCCTGAACCGCCGACCAAAGCCACTGTGTGCGTCTTTGAAATTCCAAAAATTGTAAGAAGTTTTCGGCGAACGCCTTCCTGAAGGTCCGAGAACTCCGGTTCGCGGTGGCACAGATCAACGCTGACGGCGGCTTTACGGACCGCTGAAGTGACATTGACGGGTCCGGGACACAACAGAACATACTGCCTGGGTTTCATGTCCCGACCGCCTCACGAACCCGCCGCGTAATCATCGAAGGTTCGTGAACGATGCGTGCGCCGGGCTGAGGGGAACGGTTGATGCACTTGATCAGGAGGAATCCCGGCCCAGGTTTGGAGACAAGATTCAAAAATCCCGCCTTGAGCTGCTCCGGCTTGTCGGCACGCAACACGTGAGCATAACCGCTGGCCAGAGCAATTTTATCCAAATCGACGTGCCGGGAATGGGTGGGCTGATGCCCTGTCGAAGCATATGCCTCATTGTCAAAAACCAGATGATAAAAGTTTTTCGGGTTCTCCCGGGCCACCATTGCCAGAGTTCCCATGGCCATCAAAAGCGCCCCATCGCCGTCAAAAACAACGATGCGGCGCTGGGGGCGCGACATGGCAAGCCCCAAGCCGATGGAGGGGGCCAGCCCCATCGATCCGATCATGTAGAAATTTCCTGGGCGGTCGGCCGCGGCGCAGGAATCCCGGCAGATAAACCCGGTCGTATGGATGACAAGCTCATCCCCAAGCAGCGGGACGATCTGATCGAGCGCTTCACGCGTGTTCACTGTTGAGGACTCCGGGGCGAATGAAAATGGCGGCAGGCGTCCGGTGTTCTTTCATCCACCGGCTCGCATCGGCGATGGTTTCCAGCAATTGATCGGCATCCGGGATCTGCACGGGAACGCCGATTTCTTTCAGGAGCGCTTCGCAACTGCGTCCCATGACGATGTGCTCAGGGGCGTCTTTCCCTTGGTACCCCCGATATCCGATGATCAGCAGGGTTGGTATTTCGTAAATCAGATTCAGACTGGTCAGTGCATTGAGTGAATAACCGACGCCGGAATTTTGCATCAGAACGCAGGGCCAGCGTCCTGCCAGATAGGCGCCGGCGGCAAGCCCAACAGCGGTGTCTTCCCGAACGGCAGGAACATAGCGCGGGTTAGGACCATCGCTTAAGCGGGCGATCAATGGCCCGACGAGCGAATCGGCCACGCCGGTAAAAAAATTAAACCCCTCGGCTTCGAGAGTCGCTAGAACATTCCGGGCAAAATCTTGTGAGGCAGTTCCTGTCCCCATGCGCCTTTCCGCTGGTTAATTTTTGGTTGCGGCAGATGGAAGCCGCACCATGGCCTCTCCCACGGGGACTTCTTCCGGTCGCTGGCCTTTGGCCAAAGGCGCCAAAGCAGCGCCTGTTCCAAACTGAATGGGCGCAGCAGGGGCAACAACATCCAGATTGGGCGGATGCTTCCGCCTGGGACGAAGCATGTCTTTCCGAAGAGAATAAAGCATGTTCTTCAAGCTGCCGGTGGCATCGTTGACCGCCGTCGGCTCATACCCGCAATGCACCATGCAGTCGGCGCAGCGCGGATCGCGTCCAGTCCCATAGCGATCCCACGGCGTCTCTTCAATCAGCTCCTTGAACGTCTGAACATACCCATCAGACATCAGGTAGCAGGGCTTCTGCCAGCCAAAGATGTTGCGCGTCGGGTTGCCCCAGGCCGTGCACTGGTAATTGCGTTTTCCCTGCAGGAATTCGAGAAAAAATGTGGAGTGGTTGAATTCCCAATGCGGCTTGGGATTCCCCAGGATTTTCTGGAACAATTCTTGCGTTTGCGTGCGCTGCAAAAAATGCTCCTGGTCGGGAGCTTTCTCGTAAGGATACCCCGGAGAAAGCATCATCCCATCCACGCCCAGCTCCATCAGGTAATCGAAAAAGGTCCGGAATTCTTCGGGGTTGGCCTTGTTGTAGATGGTGGTGTTGGTGGTTACCTTAAAACCGGCCCGCTTGGCGGCCTTGATGCCGTTGATCGCCAAACGGAAACCGCCTTCTTTGCAAACGGCATTGTCGTGCGTGGCCTCCAGACCATCCAGATGAACGCTGAAGGTCAGATGAGGTGAAGGCGTAAATTCTTTGAGCTTTTTCTCAAGCAGCAGCGCGTTCGTACAGAGGTAGATGAATTTTTTGTGCTTGATCAGGCGGCGAACGATCTCGCCGATCTCCGGGTGCAGCAACGGCTCGCCGCCCGGAATCGAGACGACCGGCGCGCCGCATTCCAAAGCCGCCTGTTCGCATTCATCGGGGGAGAGGCGTTTTTTAAGAATCTCTTCCGGATATTGGATTTTGCCGCAGCCGGCGCATTCGAGATTGCACCGGAACAACGGCTCGAGCATGAGCACCAACGGGTAACGCCCTACCCCCTTGCGCTTCTGCTCGAAAATGTACCGCGCCACCGCCATGCTTTGACGAAAAGAAACCGCCATGAACAAACCCCTCTGTTGACTTGCTCACAAGTTCTACGCCTGCTCAAGCCACCCACTACGGCATGTCATTGCCTTGATTCGACTGCTGGCATTGGAATTCCGACAACGCCAGCAACGGGAAATAAGCCGCGTACAAGTGGTACTTGAGATAAAAGACTTTTGGGAAACCGGTGCCCGTCCAAGAACGGTCCTGCCACGTTCCGTCCGGCTGCTGCGTTTGAATCAGGCGTTGGACACCCCGGGCCACAGCAGGATGATCCGATTGCCCCAGCGCCAAAAAGGACAAGATCGCCCATGCCGTTTGAGCAGCGGTGCTCTCTCCGGTGCCGCGCAAGGAAGGGTCGTCGTAGGTGGCGATTGTTTCCCCCCATCCACCGTCTGAATTCTGATGATCCGCAAGCCATTGAATTGCGCGCTGATAGCGGGGTTGGGCCAATGGCTCGCCGACCGCCCGCAAGCCGCGCAACGCCAGCCAGGTCCCATAAATATAGTTCACACCCCAGCGGCCAAACCAGGTTCCGTCCGACTCTTGTCTGTCCAAGAGGAATCGGATTGCTTTTTGAACGGGCAAATCACGTGTCGTCATCCCCTGCGTGGCCAAAAATTCCAGCACGCGGCCCGTGATGTCGCAGGCAGAAGGATCCAGCATGGCATTGTGATCGGCAAACGGGAAATAGGTGAGCGCCCGGCAGTTGTTATTTTTGTCGAAGGAGCTCCATCCGCCGTCGTCATTTTGCATCGACAATGTCCAAGCGCGGGCGCGATCGATCGCATGTTGCGTCGCCTCGGCATCCACCGAGCGCAACCGCTCCAGGGCCAGACCGACCATCACGGTGTCATCCACATCCGGATACAACACGTTGAGATGCTCGAAGTACCAACCGGTAGGCGCAACGCCCGGATTTTTCACCGCCCAATCTCCGTAGCGGCGCACCTCTTTGGAGCGCAGCCAGCGATTGGCGCGCGTCAACGATTCGGAATTTGCGGCCGCACCCGTTCCAGACAACACGTAAGCAGCAATGGCCGTGTCCCATACCGGTGAAAAGCACGGCTGAAGACGAACGGCGCCATTTTCTTCAATTCCCAAGCGATCCACTTCCTGAATTTGGCGTTCGAGGATCGGGTCGCCATCCTGATAGCCCAATGCCTTTAAACCAAAGACGGCGTTGATCATCGCCGGATAAATCGCTCCCAGCCCGTCGGAATCAACCAGGTGATCCAGCAACCAGCGCTCGGCTTCGCGAATGGCTTTGCGCCGGAACGGCTTGAAAGGCGTCGCCTCCCAAATTTTCAGCATGCGATCGACGGCCAGAAAGAAGCGCCGCCATGCGGCGCCTTTCGATTGAACATTGGTCACCACGCTGACCTTCCGGGAAGGATCCGGCCAAAGCTCATCCAGCGTGCATCCCGGGGGCACTTCGACCCGTGGCTTCAAAGCATTCAGGAGAGTCAATGGAATGAGAATGGTCCGCGACCAAGCCGAGACTTCATAGACGTTAAAAACAAACCAGTTCGGCAGAAGAATAATTTCCGGAGGAAGGGACGGGACCTGGCTCCACGGATACTGCCCAAAAACGGCCAGGTATGTTTTTTCAAAACTGTTGACCCGGCCCAATCCGCCCAAGCGCAAAATGACCTCGCGGGCCTTGCGCATCAAAAGCTCTTCCGGTTTGTGCCCTGCCAACTTCAAGGCAAAGTAAGCTTTGACGGTTGCGTTGAGCTCTGCCGGCCCGCCTTCATAAATGTTCCATCCGCCGGCGGGCAATTGCTTGCTGAGAATGTAGGCGGCAAGCTTCTGTTCCCGGGCGCGGTCCACGCGGCCCAAAAAGTGCCAGAACTTGATGGTGTCGGATTCGAGTGTCGTGTCCGCTTCCAATTCGCCGGACCAGTAACCGGAAACATCCTGCATGGACAAAAGCCCGGAGCGCGCTTGAACAATGGTGCGCGTCAACGCATCCTGAGCGGAGGAAGCGAAAGTTTTAAGCTGTTGCGCCTCAAAAATCTCTGGGCTCATCAAACGGAATGCAGCTCCGGCGTTTGGGCCAACACCGACTTCACATGGGCTGCAATGGCTTCCGGCGTTAAGCCCGCTTGTTTCTCAAGGAGAAGCTCGCGTTTGCCATGTTCGAAAAACCGGTCTGAAAATCCAATCACCCGCAATCGCAGCCGGTTGATTCCTTTGGATTCCAAGTATTCGAGGACGGCGCTTCCAAAACCGCCGCGCTTGGTTCCCTCTTCCACGGTCACCAGCACGCGGTGCGCCTGGACGGCGTCGTCAATGAGCGCGGTATCCAACGGCTTTGCCCAACGCGCATTGAGGACGGAAACGCTCAAATCTTCCTGCTTGAGCAACGCCGCCGCTTCGAGAGAGGGGTACACCATGCTGCCGAGGGCAAAGATGGCGGCATCCGTCCCGCGCGCCAAGTATTCGCCCTTCCCGACGGCAATCGGATTTTTCCGGTCATCGAACGGAATGATGGGGGCCTCGGTGCGCAGAACGCCGCCGCGCGGATAACGAATGGCGATGGGGCCTGCCGTGTAATTGGCGGCGAAATGCAGCATCGCTTCAAATTCGTCGAGATCTTTGGGCGCCGCCAAAACGATGTTCGGAAGCGGCGTCAGATAAGAGATGTCGAATTCCCCGTGATGCGTAATGCCGTCATCCCCGGCCAGACCGGCACGATCCATGCAGAAAATGACCGGCAAGCGCTGAATGCAAACATCATGAATCACCTGATCGTACGCCCGCTGCAGGAAAGTAGAGTAGATGGCGACGACCGGCTTCATCCCCGCTTTCGACAATCCCGCGGCAAATGCGACGGCGTACTGCTCGCACATGCCGACGTCGTAAAAACGGTCCGGAAACTTCTTGGAAAACTCCACCAAACCCGTTCCGTCCGGCATGGCCGCCGTGATGGCCACAACGGCGGGGTTTTTCTCCGCCAAATCAATCACCGTTTTTCCGAACCGCTGGGTAAAAGTTTCCGGGGCCGGTTTTTTCTTAAGCTCGCCCGTGCCCGGATCGAACGGGGTCACGCCATGGTACTTCCACTGCTCTTTTTCGGCATACGCCAACCCTTTGCCCTTGACGGTGCGCACGTGCAAAATTTTCGGTCCCGGGAGGTCTTTGATGTTGTTGAACGTCTTGATCAACTCGCCGACGTTGTGGCCGTCGACCGGTCCGAAATAACGCAAGCCCAGCTCTTCGAATACAATTCCGGGAACCAGAAAACTCTTCAAATGCTCTTCAATTTGGTGCGCCAAACGAAGAATGCCGAATCCCAGATGGGGCAAGCGCTGGACGCGCTCGGTGATCTTGCGCCGAATGCGGTTGTAGAGCGGGTCGCTGATGATTCGATTGAGCGTGCGATTGAGCGCCCCGGTGGCCGGCGCAATGGCCATGTCGTTGTCATTGAGAACGATGAGGAAATTGGTTTTAGAGTGTCCGGCATTGTTGAGTCCTTCCAACGCCAACCCCCCCGGCAAAGAACCGTCGCCGATGATCGCGACGACATGATGATTCTTGCCCTGATGGTCGCGGGCGCGCGCCAAACCAAATGCCGTTGCAATGGAAGTGCAGCCATGGCCGATGGTGAACAGATCGTAGGGACTTTCATCCCGATGAGGAAAACCGCTGATGCCGCCGTACTGGCGCAGCGTCTTAAACCGGTCGCGCCGGCCTGTGATCAATTTGTGGGCATAGGCCTGATAACCGACGTCCCAGACCAGATGGTCTTCCGGGGTGTTGAAAGCGTAATGCAGCGCAAGAACCAGCTCGACCGCGCCGATGGCGCCGCCCAAATGACCGCCGGTTTGAGAAACCGTATCGATGATCGCCTCTCGAATCTCCTGCGCCACCTGCGGAAGCTGATCCTGACGCAACGCTCGAAGGTCTTGAGGGGTGTCGATCTTATCCAAAAGTCCTGCCATGGTTTAATGCTCCCGGGAGTTCAGAAAATCCGCAATGTCTCGAAGCGGTTGAGCTTTGGACCCAAAGGAAGCCAGCGCTGCCTTCGCTTGAGCGGTCAAATTTTCCGCGCGCTGGCGCGTGACCAATTCCCCCCAGACCTTCACCACGCCGTCGCGATCCAGCAAATCATCCACCAATTGAAAAACAAGGCCGACGCACTCGCCATAACGGGTCAGCTTCGCCAACTGCTTGGGCGTTGCCCCTCCCGCCAAAGCGCCCATACGCACGGCAGCGGCGATCAACGCCCCTGTCTTGTGCTCAAGAATATACTCCAGGGTTGATGTTTTTGCAGCAGCTTCCGGACCTTGCAAGTCGGCGACTTGCCCGCCGATCATGCCGAAAGTACCGGCGGCCTGGGCCAACTCCTGGTTGATCTGAAGCCAACGCGCAGGATGAGACCGTTGCCGGGAAATGACCTGAAAGCTCAAAGTGAAAAGCGCGTCGCCGGCCAGGATCCCGATGGCCTCGCCGAATTGCTTATGACAGGAAGGCCTTCCGCGCCTGAAATCGTCGTCGTCCATCGCAGGCAGATCATCGTGAACGAGAGAATAGGCATGGACCAGCTCGATGGCGCAGCCGGCCGGCAGCGCTTCTTCGAGGGCCCCGCCGACCGCCTCGCAGGCAGCCAGCGCCAGGATCGGGCGGACGCGCTTACCTTCCCCCAGAACGCCGTAACGCATGGCTTCATGAATCACGTTGGGATACGCATCTGCCTTGGGCAGAACACGCTCCAAAGCGCGGTTGACAAGCGCCTGGCGCTTCTTGAAATAGGCAGACAGTGGTGGCGTGCGTCGAGACATCCTAACGCTCATGGCTGGTTCGCTTTGTAAGATTTTCGTATTGTAGCGTGGAGGAGGCGGATCGGCAAGAATTTTCTAAGGAAAATGACAAACAAAACGCCCGCTGTTGTCCGCAGCGGGCGTTTGAAATTACCAGAAATTTACTACAGGTTTATGCGAAGAAAACTGCGAGCCGACCATCCGTCAAGCGCTGCTCAGCAACAATTCCAACCGCAACCGAGCTCACAGGAGAACCTCCTGGCATCATTCGACGCAGAAAAATCCACCGTCTTTGAAGGGGTTCATCAGGTAGATCATCCATTCGAACAAATGTAAATCCTGATTCTGCCCTCGGTCGAGCCTCCCCCAAATGGAGCACAATCGCAGGAGGCATTATAGAATCCGTAAGGGTTACCACTTGAACCATTTCTAGAGAGGAAATAAGTGGGTCAATAAAAGAAGCTTGTTCTGCCGACCGGTAGGCAAGCAAAGGAAGCGCAGGTAACACCACGGCTTCCGTTGCTTCCTCAGGAATATCAGTGCCTTCTGGCATAAGGGGTTCAATTTCCTTTTCAAATTGACCTGGCAAGTAAACAACAGGACCAAGAGCCGAGGCAACAGCACGGAGGATTGTATCGATGTCTTTGTCTTTGTCACGAGTGAAAGACCTAATAAGCCTTAGACCTTCTAGAATTTCGGGGGTAGCAGCAGCCGGACCAAGAGCTTGGATTGCGGAAAGGACATTCTTATTCTTATTCTTATT
>JACQQZ010000127.1 GCA_016206755.1 Candidatus Omnitrophota bacterium | reverse complement strand
TAGGATGATGACTAAGTTTTTGCCAATTGCACATGAAACGCATGTAAAATCGTAAGTTCGTAACTCTCTCAAAGATAATTTAAAACTTAAACCGATCCCAAAATTTAAAAATGAAAATGAGGAGCGCAAATTTTGGGCCACACGCGATTCCACCGATTGCGTTGACTGGTCCAAAGCCAAGCGCGTTAAGTTTCCAAATTTGAAGCCCAGTCTTAAGACCATCTCCATTCGTTTGCCAGAGCATTTGATCGGCGATCTGAAAGCACTGGCGAATAAGAGGGATATTCCTTACCAGGCGTTGCTGAAGCAACTCCTCGCCGAACGGGTGGAGCGTGAATGGCGTCAGCATCGTGCAGCGTGAACTGGGTGCTTTTGGACGTGGGTTGGATTCCGGCCGGCTTGACTGAGGCGATTGCTGAAAGAACCGCCCGTGTCAACAGCATGGCGTAATCTATAGATTCGTGCCGTGGCGAAGGGTGTTTTCTGAAACAGATTTTGACCAGAGGTATTGTTTGAGGGTGTCAGCCGCGCCCGCTTTTTCGCCCATTCCTGAAAATTTGATTCCTCCGAAAGGATGCCTTCCGACGACGGCCCCCGTGATTTTTCGATTCAGGTAAACATTGCCTACCTCAAGCGAGTCTTCCGCCTCGCGCAGGTGGGGAGGGAAGCGAGAGTAAATTCCGCCGGTCAGTCCATATTCCACGTCGTTGGCGATTGCGAAAGCCGCCGCGATCGTTTTGGCGCGAAAGACGCAGAGCACCGGCCCAAAAATTTCTTCCTGAGCAATTTTGGCATGAACCGGCACATCGGTAAAAATCACCGGCCCGACAAAGTATCCTTCCAGCCCTGCAGGGGGATCGATCTTGAGCAGCAGCCGCGCCTCTTTCTCACCCGCAGCGATCGCGCTCAGAATCCGATGACGCGCAGCGTCGTCAATCACCGGGCCCAGATGCGTGGCCGGATCTTCCGCAGGGCCCATCCGCAGCGATCGGGCTGCCTCCGTCAGCCGTCGGATGAAAGAATCGTAAACTGAATCCAGGACGATGATGCGGGAGCAGGCCGAACATTTTTGTCCCTGATGTCCGAACGCAGAGGCGAGCGTTCCCAGGATGGCTTCATCCAAGTCGGCGTCCTCATCGACGATGACGGCGTTTTTTCCGCCCATTTCCAAAATCGTGCGCTTGAAGCCGGCCGCCGATGCGATTTGCAACCCAACGGCTTTCGAGCCGGTGAAACTGACGAACCGGACTTTGGGATGTTTGATCAACGGCGGCCCGATTTCTTCGCCGATTCCAGTCAGGAGGTTGACCACGCCCGGAGGGCACCCGGACTCCGGCAGCAGGTCCACCCATTGTGCGATGACGGCCGAGGATTGTTCGGCCGGTTTTAAGATGACCGTATTGCCTGTGAGCGCGGCCGCTACCGTCATTCCGACGGGAATGGCCAACGGAAAATTCCAAGGCGCAATCACGACGCCGGCACCCAACGGCTCGCGCCGCAAATGGTTGCGCTCCCCCGGCGGGGAGATCAACGCCTCAGGCCCCCAGGACCGGATCTGCGCGCCGTAGTATTCGATGAAATCAACGGCCTCCGAGACGTCGGCGTCCGCCTCCCGCCACGTTTTTCCGGTTTCTAAAATTTCCCACGCCGCCAATTCAAAACGTTTTTGCCGCATCCGCTGAGCCACCTGTTTAAAAATCACGGCGCGCCCCGCCGGCGGGAGAGCTTTCCATGCCGGGAACGCCTCCGAGGCGGCTTTGACGGCCATTTCGGCGTGCTGGCGCTCCGCTTTGGCGACATGCCCTGCGATTTCTTTGGGGTGGGATGGGTTGCGGCTGCTCATCCAGAGGTCCGTCGTCAGACGGCTTTTTCCGATGACCAAAGGCCAGCGTCGTCCCTGATCCTGCCGGACTTTCTTCAGCGCCTCCTCCATGGATTGGCGATGAATCGGGTTGGAGAAATCGGCCGCCGGTTCATTTTGAAATGCGCTGGATTCGTTGCACGTTGTTTCTTTGCCACAGGAAGAGGATTCTGGGGGCTTGAGCAATTCTTCGGCGGGCTGATCTTGCAGCGTCTGATGCCGGAGGAATGATTCGTTGGCGCTGTTTTCCAGAAGCCGCCGGACCAGATAGGCCATGCCGGGGATGAGAGGTCCGACCGGAGCGTAGATACGCAGCGGATGCCCCATCTCCACCAAAGCCGCTTTGATGGAGTCGGCCATTCCGTAAAGCATCTGAAATTCCCAGGTCTCTTGGGCGATTCCCAGCGTTTCAGCGGCGGCCGCCGCATGCGCGATGGACCGGATGTTGTGCGTTGCGATGGCCACGTTGATGCAAGGGTGCGCTTCGAACAAGCGCCGGGTCAGCGTTTCGAATCGCCGGTCGGTTTCTTGTTTGTCGGTAAAGACCGGAATGGGCCAGTTGCGCTGGCGCGCCAGCACCACTTCGGTGTCCCAGTAGGCCCCTTTGACCAACCGGACCGTCAACGGCCTTTTTCGTTTGCGGGCCCATTCGATGACTCGATCCGTAAAATGATCGGAGTCCTGGAAATAGGATTGAATCACCAGTCCAAATTGCGTCAGGCGCGGGAACTGCTCGTCCACCAGCTTTCGAACCGCTTCAAAAGTAAGATCGCGCAGCTCGTAATGCTCCAGATCGATGTTGATGAAAGCCCCGAATGCTTCGGCATGGCGCAACAGCGCCCCCAGACGCTTGGCAATCGTTGCGGCAACGCGATGGGGCGCGATCGGATCGAAATGCGGATCCATCGAAGAGAGCTTGATCGACAGATGCGGCATCAGATGAGGATCGATTTTGGACAACTCCGCCATCTCCTTGACCAGCTTCAAAGACCGCTGCAGATAGGCGTCCGCTTCCGTGTCGCTGGTGACTGCTTCTCCGAGGGGGTCGAGCGTTACGGTCATCTTTTGTTGAGCAAGCTCCAGAAGTGCGTTGCGCGCATCCGCGAGCGTTTCGCCCGCAATAAAAAGCCGGGCCATGCGGTGCACGGTCTGTCGTGTCAAAGATGCAACGGCCCCCGCCGTCAGGACGGAAGGGCGCGCCGCCGTCAAACCGATGCGCAGAGCCGCCGGCAAGCGTTGTTGGCGCCTGGGAAAGTACGCCTTGAGATGTTGCGCCACCGACAGGGGGGTGGAGAGGGCAGGCAAAACGTCGACAAAACGCAAAATTTGGTTCTTCAATTCCGGATCCTGCATGCACCATTCCAAAACTCGGCGTTCCCATGCCTGACCTTGCGCGGCTTTGGCCTGGGCCGCCTGCGCGCGTTCGAGAAGGGCATGCCCCAGGGTTTGGGTGCGGACTTCCGTGTCCATGGTTCGGTTGTACCACGCTGGATTTGTTTTGTCGTCGGTGTTAGAATGCGTTTCCCCTCATGAAAATTCCCATTCCGGTTTTTGGGATCGGCTTGATTTGTTTGGGTCTGGCCGTTGTCGCGGGCGGATCGGTTGCCGGCGAGTGGATGCTGCGGCGATTTTCCGCCTTCGACTTATCGATGACCCCCCAAGTGCTGCCGGCCTATGCTGCCCCTGGATCGTCAACGAACGGTTGGCGGACATTTCGCTCTTCCCGCACGACGGCACGCGTCCCCCCCGAAGTCTCGCGGCGCCAATCGGTTTCCGTTGAGCCGGATGCCTTGGTTTTAACCAATTCCCGCCAAACGTTGTGGATTTCCGTCACGGCTCCGCGGCGCTCTTCGCGGATGGCAGAATTTTGGTATGCGTCCTGCCTCCACTCCAAACGTAATCCTCTGCTGCTGATGGGCAAGGCAGCCATTGTTCCTCCGCTGGGAACGCGCCGCCCGGAATTTTGGCAAAAAAAGGTCGGCAATTGGAACGGGTTCTTCTACGGGGCTCCCCGGCGGGTGGTTGCGGATCTGTTTGATGCATCGGGTCATGTTCGGGTCGTTGTGATGAGCCGGGATCGGGATCTGGCTGAGTTCGACTGGATTTACGATTTTCTGGCCTCTATTCGCTACCGCGCATGAATCCCCTGTGCTAGACTGAAAGGCGCTCTAATTTCCAGTCGAGGACACTGATGGATCAACGTATTTTAGGAATGGTGATTGCCGGCGGAAAAGGGGAACGCCTGTTTCCTTTGACGCGCGACCGCGGGAAACCGTCCGTTCCTTTCGGCGGCCGCTACCGCGTCATTGATTTTGTCTTAAGCAATCTGATCAACTCCGGGGTCTTCTCGATTTATGCCCTGGTTCAATACCGCTCCCAGTCGCTGATCGAGCATCT